>NZ_JAUBRH010000040.1:28200-62691 GCF_036701775.1 Microcoleus sp. N9_A2
ACATCTGTCACTCCGACTCCGACTCCGACGACATCTGTCACTCCGACTCCGACTCCGACGACATCTGTCACTCCGACGCCAACTCCGACGACATCTGTCACTCCGACTCCAACTCCGACGACATCTGTCACTCCGACTCCGACTCCGACGACATCTGTCACTCCGACTCCGACTCCGACGACATCTGTCACTCCGACTCCAACGCCAATACTTGGAAGCCCTGGCATTATGATTACTCCGCCATCGGGATTAGTAACTACAGAAGCAGGTGGCACAGACAGATTCAACATCAAACTTAACCGCCCACCGACTGCTGATGTGAGAATTGGTGTGCGTAGCAGCAATGAGGCAGAGGGAGTAATTTCGCCGGAATTGATTACCTTCAATTCTGCTAATTGGAATGAGTGGCAGCCTATTACGATCACGGGTGTGGACGATCAAGTATTTGACGGCGATAAGACTTATCAGATTGTGACTGCCCCTGCTGTCAGTGCCGATAGTGACTACAACGGCCTTGACGCACCGGATGCCACTGTTGTTAACAGGGATAACGAGCTGAGCTCTAACGATAACGCATCTGCTGGTATCACCGTCTCCCCCACCAACGGATTAATCACCACTAAAACAGGTGGCAAAGCCAAATTTACCCTCGCACTTAATAGCCCGCCCACGGCTCCTGTTACGATCGGTTTGAATGTTTCTCCTCAAAATCCAACAGAAGGTAGTCTCTCCACTCCAGGAGTTACCTTTACACCTAACAACTGGAATATTCCCCAGGAGGTAACGGTAAAAGGAGAGGGTGGTACTATCTCTGCTGCTAACCGACCTTACACGATCGTTACCGCCCCTGCGATCAGCACTGACAGCAAATACTCAGGTGTGGATGCCTCTGATGTCAGTCTTACCAATATGTTCGTTTATTCCGACAATCAATATCCTTCTAAGATTGTCGTTGGACCAACAAGCGGGTTGACTACCACAGAAGCTGGTGGCACCGATAATTTCAGCGTTGTCCTCAGTCGCCAACCTATCGCCGATGTTGTCATCCCAGTCAGCAGTGATAACACAGCAGAAGGAACTGTTTCTGTATCGACGCTGAAGTTCACTCCTGATAATTGGGATATAGCTCAGACTGTCACAATCAAGGGTTTTAACGATAATCAACCTGATGGCGATCGTCCCTACAAAATTATCCTTGGGCAGGCTATAAGCAGCGACTTTGCTGACAGTGGCGGCTTTTTTCCAAATTTTGTGTACTCAGGTCTCGATCCTCAAGATGTCAGCGTAACTAACCTCGAACGCAGTTACACTTTCAACAAAATCAAGACGGAAATCTCGAATGATTTCAAAGGCGGAGCGATTAGCGGTTGGGGAGACTACAGCGGTGATGGGAAACTGGATTTTATCGCGTCGGGCGCTCCTCAGCTACTTAGCACACTCGGTAGCAGTTTTAGCTTCACGAGCACTTGGCTGTACCGGAACACAGGCAGTACATTTACTGCTGAAAGCGGCAACACAGGTTTAGAGTTAGCTTCTGCCGCATCTTGGGGAGACTACAGCAACGACGGCAAGCTCAATTTTGCCTTACAAACAAACCAATTGCAAAGTCAGGCTCAAACGAACGACATACCAAACTATCTGAAAATCTACGACAACACTGGCAGCAACGAGAATGTATTCAACTCGGAACAGAGAAGTTCCGTTGATAGCTCCCAATCGTGGGCAGACTACAACAACGACGGCAAACTCGATCTCCTGAATGCCACCCAACAAAGTATCACGAATCAAAATGCAGACGGTACGTATAGCACCCTGGAAAACGCAAGCTTACTGTACCGCAATACTGGGAAGAGCGATATTGTTTTTACGCCAGATATTACTGCCCAACTCCCGGGTGTTCTCAACGGTTCAGCAGCATGGGGAGACCACAACAAGGACGGCAAACTCGACATCCTGCTAACGGGCGATAGTCTTTCCGGCAAAATAACCAAGGTGTTTGGCAATACTGGCAGTGGGTTTAGCGAAGCTTTCGCTTTGCCCGGTGTTTCTAATGGTTCGGCTGCTTGGGGAGACTATGACAATGATGGTGATTTGGATATCTTGCTCGCGGGTAATTCAGATTCTGGCAACATCACTAAAGTTTACCGGAACACAGGCAGCGGCTTTAACGAAGACAATACAGCCGTCTTGCCCGGTGGCAGTTTTGCAGCTTGGGGAGACTACGACAACGACGGCAAATTGGATATCTTGCTCAACAGCGAATTGGATGACAAGTTCTACAGCAAAGTTTACCGGAACACAGGCAGCGGCTTTAGCGAAGATATCAGTGCTGGACTGACTGGCGCCGGTTTTGGAGCTTGGGGAGACTACGACAGTGACGGCAAATTGGATATTTTGCTGGGCAACCAAGTGTACCGCAGCAATACTGCGATCGCGAACACTCCTCCCACTGCACCCACAGGGCTGTCGGCTGAGCCTTCTGGCCGAAATGTCACTTTCAACTGGAACAAAGCAACTGATGCTCAAACTCCTGCCGATGGTTTAAGCTACAACCTGCGAGTTGGCACGACACCAGGGGGCAGTGACATTCTCGCCCCGATGTCTCTCAATGACGGAACTCGGCAAGTTGTAGGGCTAGGTAATGCCAATCAAAACACCCAGTGGCAGCTCAAAGATTTGTCTCCAGATAAGACATATTACTGGAGCGTACAGGCAATTGATGCTGCTTGGGCAGGTTCAGAGTTTGCCACAGAAGGCAGTTTTACAGTCGCCAACAACCCGCCTGTCCTCAACTACGGCCCCGATACAACCCCGTGGCATTACCAGTACATCCAGTCGAGCAACTCATCAACCTTCGAGTACACCTTCCCAGAAAACACGTTCACTGACCCCGATCCGGGCGACCAACTGACCTACACAGCAACTCTGATGGACGGCAGTCCCCTGCCAAGTTGGCTCACTTTCAACCCAGATACCCGCACACTCAGCGGCACAAGTCCTAAACTGCAGCAGTTAACAATCAAGTTAACAGCAACAGACAGGGCGGGTCTTAGTGTCAGCGACAATGACCTTACACGTCCATTTCAGGGTATGTTGCTGACATTTAGTTGCACCGGCGTAGTTATTGACGGCTACATAAACGGTGCAACTCTCTTCCTAGACGCCAACAAAAATGGCGTCCTTGACACCAACGAACCATCCACCACCACTGACAGCAATGGTGAATTCAATCTCAACATCCCCTTCGAGACATTCGACACCAACAAAAACGGAGAAATCGACCCATCAGAAGGCAATCTAGTAGCCACAGGAGGCACTGACACCGCCACCGGCTTACCCCTAGAAACACCAGTCACCGCACCGCCCGATTCTAGTGTAGTCACCCTCCTAACCACCTTAGTCGCCGACTTAACCGACAAAGGAATTGAACCAGAAGAAGCGCAATCTTTAGTCAAAGCCGCCCTTGGACTCCCCACTGAAGTTGACCTAACTAGCTTAGATCCGATCGCAGCCACCAACCAAAATTTACCAGGCGGAGTCCAAGTCTTATCCGCAATGGTGAAAGTCCAAAACTTCATCACCCAAACCAGCGCTTTGATTGACGGCGCTTCCAGTGCAGTCAATACCGATATTGTCAAAGCTGTTGTCAGTTCAATTACCAATCAAATTGAATCCGGTACAGTCTTAAACCTGAGTAATGCCGCAGCCTTAGAACCAATCATTCAGCAAGCAGCCGCTAAAATCCAGCAAATTGACCCCAGTTTCAACAGTCAACAAGTCAGCCAAATTACATCGCAAGCAGCGACAGTAATGGCAACAGCCAATCAACGCATTGATAGCGCTGTCTCTAACCCAACAGCAACATCAATTCCTGAATCACTTGCCCGCCTCCAACAAGTAGCTTTAGGCCCAACCACTCAAGACTTCAAAGAAGTTGGTACCGGAAATAAACCAATTTCCCAGCTAGTTGCTGACAATACTGGTACTGCTTTAGATAGCAGAATTGAAGCAGTAGTTTTACCAGTTGGCCTTGCGACTCCTGTTGTCAGTGGCGATGCTGATTTGGGCAGCAATTCCCCGAATGCAATTCTCGGTACAAATGGCGACGATATCCTGATTGGCGACAGCGCAGATAATGTATTGATGGGTATGAGGGGCAATGATTCCCTCGATGGAACTCTGGGAAATGACACTGTTTTCGGCGGCAAAGGTAGCGATACTTTGGTCGGAAGTAGCGGTGATGATGCCTTGTTTGGCAATCGCGGCGCTGACATTTTGAACGGCGATGATGGCAACGATATGCTTTACGGAGGTAAGGGAGATGATTTGCTGACTGGCGGTTTGGGAAGTGATACTTTGACGGGAGGTAAGGGATTAGATAAGTTCTTGCTTTCTACCAATTCCGGTACTGATACGATCGCAGATTTTGAACTCGGTCAAGACTTGTTAGTATTGGGTAGCGGGCTGGATTTCTCGCAGTTGGCGATTAGTCAAGATAGCGCGGCTACTTTAATTCGGTTTGCACAAACTGGGGAAATTTTAGCTTCTCTCAGTGGAGTTTCTGCTAGCAGTATTAGCGCTGCCAATTTCGGATTGATTTAAGATTGAGTTGGATTCAATCACTTGTTTTAATAGTCTGGCAGATCCCCCCTAACCCCCCTTAAAAAAGGGGGGGACAATAGGGTTCTTCAAGTCCCCCTTCTTAAGGGGGATTTAGGGGGATCGAGACTTAAACACCAATCAGAAATACAGAGTCCTCTCTTCAATCCGCGTCGGCGGATTTGGTCTGACAAGACGCGGTTTCAACCGCCGAGTATCTAACATTTTCACATCAGCATCGCTGATATCGCATTCCCGGCAACTGCGAAACTAATCCCAACAATTCCAGTTGCAAAAGAATACCAGAAACCGTTCCCGCTTGCAATCCCGCTGCTTCCACAATTGTATCAAGAGAATTCGGCCCAGAACCCAGAGCACTTAACACCTTAGCCAATTCCGGCTCCAACGGCGGCCCTTGCTTTTCAACCGTCGGATTTGGGGGAAACAGCGACAACTGCTGCGCGCTATCCAATTTTGGCATAGCTCCGAGCATTTCCAACAACCTGTCTTCGCTTAACAGTCGATCACTATTCGGGAGAATCGGATGAGCACCTTTACTCAGCAACTCCAAACATCCAAAAGAACGCTCATCATCCAATCTGCCCGTCAAAACATACACATCCCGACAAAAATCATTAGCTTGATAAGCAGTAATTAAAGCACCCGATTTGTGCGGAGCTTCTATCACGATTGTAGCGCGACTTAAGCCAGCAATTATCCGATTTCGGCGCGGAAAATTAGTTTTATTCGGTTGAGTACCCGCCGGATATTCGCTAATTACCAATCCCTGCTGCAAAATGCGATCGCACAACCTCTCATTTTGTTTGGGATATACAATATCTACTCCCGTCCCCACTACGGCGAAAGTCCTTCCTCCCGCCTCCAAACAGCCTATATGAGCCTCTGTATCAATGCCCGCCGCCAATCCCGAAACCACAGTAAAACCGCTTTTAGCCAAAGCCGTACTAATTTTGCGAGTCCACCTTCTGCCGTATTCCGAAGGGCTGCGAGTACCAACCATTGCCACCGTCGGCGTAATTCCTTGATTCTCTTTTACATCAACTAAACCACGATAATACAACACTGGTGGCGGATTGTGAATTTCCAATAATAAGCGGGGATAATCTGGATCTGCAGGCGTCCAAAAACAGGGATTTTTTATAAGATGTTTTTCGATAAATTCTTCGGGATTGAGTTTAGTGCGTTCTTGCAAAATGGTTTCAATTATCTGCTTGCCAAACCCTTCGATTCGCATTAAATCTACTGGTTTTGCCGTCCAAGCTTCTGCCAAACTATTGAAATTTTGGTGCAATCTTTGCAACAAAATCGGCCCGATACCGTTAATTTGTGACCATGCTAACCAGTAAGCGCGTTCTTCTAACAACGAGTTGCCCTCAACTTATCTGAGAATGATTTTATCATTGTGGGTTGGGATATAGATTTTTTTTAACGAACCGCGAAGGCGCAAAGAATGCGAAGGGAAGAAGAGAAAGAGTTGAAAAGAATGGCTAAGCTTTCCAATCGACAAAACGGGCATAAATATAAGCAATAATTTCTCCGATTACTGTCCGAAAACCTTCGCTCGATTTCCACCATTCTTGAGGATTGTAATCTTGTGGTTCCGCCGCTATAATCCCGACTTTAATCTCAGGATTCAGCACTTCTTTAAATACAATCCAACTTCTGCGGGCGTGAGGGCCAAAGGAATAAAGATTAATTGAGTTAACTTTTAAACCTGAAGTAGAAAACCAATCTCGAAGTGCGATCGCAGAAGCAGCAGTGCGGTGTTTCACCACACTCGCTGCTGGTACTGCTACTACTTGGTTTTTATCAAATCCTAGCGCAATAAAAGTCGCGGCAGTTAGTGCGGCATAATTTTTATATTCAGCGAGATAGAAGCCTTTACTTAAAGGAACTCCTGTGGTAATTAATTGGCGGTATTCGCCTTTTTTGAATTCGGCGATCGCACTTTCGATCGCATAATCCGGCAACCAGCCTTCGACAACCAATATATCTGCTTTAATCGGCGCATTTACCGCCAAAAACGGATGGATCTTTGTGATAATTAAGAGCATTGCAATTATTAATCCCATCATAGCAATTACCCAGACTTCCCTGGTAACTGCCCACATTTCTCGGCGGCGAATTAGACGAATTCTCATTTTAAATCGATCTAGATTTTTTCGGGTATGGAGGCAGATTCGGCGAGACTGGGGAAGAGGGAAATAGTGGAAAACTGAGAGAATTTCCCAATGCCCAATGCCCCATTCCCAATGCCCCATTCCCAAATTATTGGTGTTTCAGATACTCAAAAACGCTTTTGTCCCCGATATCCTGCGGCATCGGTTGAAAAAACTTACGCACAGCAAAGATGATAAATAAAACGGCCCAAATAGCCAGCAAAAACTGTTCATTTTCCGCTGACAAAAAGCCAAAAATATGTCCTAAAATTAAGAGAGGAACTCCCGGAGTCAAAAACTTAGTTTCGAGGCGATTAAAGCAGAATGCTTCCTTAAAAAAAATGCCATTTAAGGCGGCAAAAGTAAAGCCAATTCCCCACAACGTGGCGGGATGTTCGTACACTGCTAAAGCTAAAGGTTGGCTGCTTTGTAATGCGACAAACAATGCTGCTGCGCCGCCGATCGCCCAAAACGCCTGTAGTGTTCGGTGCAGCGCAATCATGTAAATGTGAATAGTTGCCAAGCTGACGCCTAAAGCTATCCAGAAACAAGCAAAAACAGGCGTTACAGCTTGGATTGCCATCGGGTTGTCGCCCTGTTGCAGCACCAGAGTAGTGCCGATCGCAAAACACAGCGCCGCCACGCCCAATCCAGCGCGGTAAATCAACACTCCCGTGCGATCGTTTTGAGTAACCGTAAACTCGCCGAATTGTCCTTGATAGACTGGCGATTCATCAGGCGATTTCAGTAGTTGCATAATAGCTTCCTCCTATCAGACACGAATGTACTTCTGCCAAGATATACTTTATTGATAAACCGATCCAGCGAGACCGAGCGATGCCTAAATTTAACAAGCCTAAACTTAACCAGCCTAAAGTTAACAAGTCTAAAGTTAACAAATCTCAATTGGACGATCGCCCCGATCCAAGCAAATCCCTTCCTTCACAATCCGAACTTCCTCCAGTTCAGCTTGATGAAACCATTGTAGCAGGCAGAAGACCGAAACCGCTAAACGACTTTCAGAGCCTGCTGGAGGAATTATCAGAATTGAGATCGGGGTTCGATCCAGAAATGTTAGCGGAGCTCGACAAAAATCTCCCATTTAAGACCAAGCAATTTGAAACTAAAATGAGCAAAGTTTTGGGCTCGAAAAATATTGATTGCACCCTAAAAAACTCAATCAAATATCTAGAGTACATCAAGCAAAACATTCAACTTCCGTGCCACGTTACCGGCATAGAAGAGTTTGAATGGGAAGAAGAATATACAATGGGTTCTGGCAGTAAAAAAGAATATGCACGACTCAAAAAAACTCAACCTTCTTATACTGATAACTTCACAATTAATCGGTTACAGGATTTTGAGATTCAGGAAGAAGGCATATTTGTGGAAGTGCAGCGCGTCGGCGATCGCCAAAAGTTTATGTTGCCTTTATTCGAGTTAGAATCAGTTGATGTGATCTCCCGAAACAATCAGTTATTAGATGATTATGCCGTGTGGTTTCTCTATTATTAAGGAAGAGTGGAAAAGTGGAAAAGTGGGGGAGGGGAAGAGGGGGAGAAGGGGAGAAGGGGAGAGTGGGGGATAGGAAAAATCTGCCTTCTGCCTTCTGCCTTCTACCTTCTGCCTTCTGCCTTCTACCTTCTGCCTTCTGCCTTCTACCTTCTACCTTCTTAATTAAATTGAAGCCGCAAAGTGCGATCGCGAAACCAAAGCCAAAGCTTCAACCAAACTGCGAACAGCCGCGATCATCGCCACTTCGCTATTAAGTTGGCTGACAGCAGAACCGACGCCAACACCCGCAGCACCCGCTCCAATAGCGAGGGGTGCGGTGACGCTGGAGATACCAGAAGCGCAGAGTACGGGGACGGATACGGCGCGGGAAATTTCAAAGGCTGCTGCCAAAGTAGGCGCTGCTTTTTCAATTAATCCCAATGTGCCGGCGTGAATTGGTTGGGCGCTGGTGCCACCTTCGGTTTGGATGATATTAGCCCCAACTTTGACTAATTCAATTGCTAACTGCACTTGTTTGTCGAGTGTCAGAATGTGGGGAACTGTGACAGAAAGAGTGATGTTCGGAAATAGCGATCGAGTTTCGCGAGTCAACTCCAAAACTTCCTCAGCTTCAAAGCGGCGGCCTAGTGCGTAGAAAGCATCAAAGTTGCCAATTTCAATCAAATCAGCCCCAGCTTCTACCGCAGCCACAAACTTTTGCGGTTCCACAGCCGATACACAAATTGGCAGATTTGTCAACAGTTTTGCCATCAATACCAAATCTCGATCGGCAGCAATATCGACAAAGGAAGCACCGCCGAGATCCGCTGCTTTGACGACAGCCGCAACGTTGGCGGCATCAAAGTTATTTAAACCGCTGATAATTTTCAGGGCGCGACCTTGCTCAAATGCGCGCTGCAATTTAGAATTTACACTCATCGTTAGTTTTCCAACTCAGAAAATTTCTTAGACTCATTTTGACACGGATTAGAACAATTTTTGATTTTTAATTCTTAATTTTTAATTACACCCTTCAAAAAGAATGCAAATGTAGGTCAAGTCCCAACTCATAGGGAAAAAAGCGCGATTCTGGAATAATATTGTGCATATTACAATTCTCTAAGCTCAAGGGCAAAAGTTATGAACGCATTTGATAGCTTAAAGATCGAGGGGTTTCGCCGTTTTTTTTCGGCAG
Source organism: Microcoleus sp. N9_A2 (assembly GCF_036701775.1). Classification (NCBI taxonomy): domain Bacteria; kingdom Bacillati; phylum Cyanobacteriota; class Cyanophyceae; order Oscillatoriales; family Microcoleaceae; genus Microcoleus; species Microcoleus sp. N9_A2. The sequence goes on from NZ_JAUBRH010000040.1 coordinate 37,669, forward strand.
AAGTGGAAATGCGACCCCTGACTGTGATGATTGGTGCTAACGGTGTTGGCAAAAGTTCTTTTTTAGAAATATTCTCACTTTTAGCAGCATCAGCCAACGGTCAGTTACAGTCCAAAATTTCAGAGTTGGGCGGTTTAACTCAGATGGTAACATTAGACCGGGCTGATAGCGTGTCAATCTCCTTATCAATGCCTATAGAGAATCAGGAACCGCTTAACTATTCTCTGAAACTTGCAACCAAAGGTCAATTCTATGAAATTGGTTCAGAAACTCTAATCCAACAGCGCAATCGCCATGCTTCTCAACCTTTTAAGTATATTGAATCTCGCGGTTTAGATGTCAGATATTTCAGTCCAGACGATGAAAAGCTACTACGTCCAAACTGGCAGTACAATCGTTTGGAAAGCTCACTCGCTCAGGTTCCTAAGATGTATCAGGAACCAGAAACATTGAGGCAGCACTTAGCTTCATGTAGCTTTTATAAGGCGGGCGAGTTGAATCTTTCCCCTCAAAGTCCGATCCGTTTACCTCAATCTATGCGGCCTGCAACTTTGCCCGGTGTCAAGGGAGAAGATTTAGTTTCATGCCTCTATTACCTGCGAGAAACAGATCCAAATCGATTTGAAATTATCCAAGATACACTAGCTGCGGCTTTTCCTGATTTTGAAAGGTTGAGTTTTCCGCCAGTAGCAGCCGGAACTTTAGCAATGACTTGGAAGGATAGAAATTTTTCTCATCCTTTTTATATGCACCAACTATCCGAAGGGACGCTCAGGTTTCTCTGGTTAATCACCCTACTGCAAAGCCGAGATTTGACTGCTGTCACGCTGATTGATGAGCCGGAAGTTAGTTTACATCCAGAGTTGTTACAACTGTTAGCGAATGCCATGAGAGAAGCTTCTAAAAGAACTCAACTAATTGTCGCAACTCATTCCGATAGACTTATCCGATTTTTAAAGCCTCACGAGGTGCTAGTTTGTGATGCTGAAGATGGTCTTACAACTCTAACTTGGGCTGACTCTATAGACTTAGAACACTGGTTAGAAGATTATAGCTTGGATCAGCTTTGGGCAATGAACATTTTTGGAGGCAGACCGTGAAAATTGCTATTTTGGTTGAAGGAGCAACGGAAATGGCATTTAAGGCTAAGTTGCAAGAATTTCTTAAGTCACGCCTGGGACAGCAGATGCCAAAATTAAAGCTTATATCTTGTGAAGGTCGCATTCACAAAGAAGCAAAACTCAGGCGCGTTGTGGAAAATTTATTGACTGGTAGAGATGCCTATGATGCTGTAATTGCATTAACAGATGTTTATACGGGTACTAAAGATTTTAAAGATGCAGCGGATGCTAAGGATAAAATGAAACAATGGGTGGGGGACAATCCTAAATTTTATCCCCATGCAGCTTCCCATGACTTTGAAGCTTGGCTGTTACCTTTTTGGTCAAAAATTCAGCAAATATCAGGAGGTAATAGAGCGGTTCCTAGCGGTCTTCCTGAACTGGTCAATCACAATAATCCACCTTCTTATCGGATTAAAGAAATATTTGAACAGGGGAAACGTCGGAGCTACGATAAAGCGCGGGATGCCAAAAGAGTATTAGACGGACAAAATCTCATGGATGCTGCGGTAGTCTGTCCTGAATTAAAGGCTTTTTTGAATACTATTTTATCTCTTTGTGGGGGCGAATTGATTCCTTGATCGGTTCCAAAACGATACAAGCGCGCGAGTCTTGTCCTGGAAAAATCAAAATTTTTAATCAAGCTATGGCGGGGTTTCATATCGTTTCCAGTTACATCGGAATAATAAAATCGAGTCAACAGTCAACAGTCAACAATCATGTATGAGTGTATGAGTGCAACCGGAATTGATATCACATCTGGCTTACTATAGTTATCAAAAAAGTGAGGATAGCCCTATGCCCTATGCCCTATGCCCTATGCCCTATGCCCTATCCCGGATAGTACCTCATACCAGAGCACAGAAAGGCTATATATGTATATACTGTGCTGTGCGGGACGATCGCACTTCTCAACAACGCTTTTAAATTTCCGCAGAGATGCTCCACCATCAAGCGTGAAAGCTTTCACTCTCCGTGAGAGCCTCTTACTCGCTAAAAAGATATATAAAACCCTTGGGATGTTTCCACTCGTAAAAAATACTTTTTACCAAATTGGAACGCTCTCAATCAACGGGCAGAAAAATTCAAAAGTAATTCCAAAGACAGATAACAAATTATGTCTGTCGGTAGATAATAAAATATACCAGATGGTGTAATTGCGCGCTGATATTATAGAGAATGCCCGATCGCCCGCTCAGACAGAAAGACATCAAGACAACTAGATAGATGGAACCTTGGCAAACCCCACCAACTAATTTAACCGACATTCCGATCGCAAAGCTTCTGTCGCGCCGCACCCCTCGATCGCCCGATTTGCCAGCAGAAAATCGGGCGCTGCAAACCCTTGCCCGAAAACTGGCAACCTCCCCCCGCACCCTGCTCCAAACACTCGTGGCGATCGCGCGAGATTTGTGCAGCGCAGGCAGCGTCGGAGTCTGCTTACTATCAGAAAATGCAGATTCAGAACAAACTTTCTATTGGGAAGCCTTGGCGGGTGCTTGGGAAGTCGCAGAACAAACAAATACACCCCAGACATTGCGTTTTTCAGGAGCAGGTCTAGACTTGCAAACTCCCCAGCTTTACCTGCATCCAGAACGATATTTCCCCGACTTGCCGCAGCTAGGAATGCCGATCGCCGAAGCCTTAGTGCTGCCGCTGTACGCCGTAAATCAACCGCTGGGAGCAATCTGGATTGTCTCTCACGATAGCGGCCAGTTCGATGCTGAAGACTTGCGGATCGGGCTGATGCTAGCAGACTTTGCCGTTGCCGCCCTAAAAGTCGATCGCGCGAATCGAACCACAGAAGCCCTGCGAAAAAGCGAAGAACGCTGGCAGCTAGCCTTGCAGGGCAACAACGACGGCATTTGGGATCACAACCTGCAAACAAATTGCTATGTAGTGAGCGATCGCTGTTTAGAGATTTTGGAACGTGGGCCCGAAGAAGTCAAGGACTTCAGCCAATATTTGAGCTACATTCATCCCGATGATGTGGAGAGAATGCAAAGCAATTGGCAGCAGCACTTGCATCGAGAAACCTCACATTACTGCGGAGAGTACCGCATTCGCTGTTCCGACGGGCGCTACAAATGGATTTTAGCCAGAGGGCGAGCAATTTGGGACGAGTCAGGCAATCCCTTGCGGGCCGTGGGTTCCCTCACAGATATCAGCGATCGCAAACAAACTGAAATTGCCTTGAAACAAAGCGAAGAACGTTTGAGCGTCGCCATCGAAGGCTCAGGCATGGCAACCTGGGATTTAGACGTGCGAACAAATCGAATAATTTGGTCGGCGACCCATTTCAGCATTTTGGGCTGCGAACCAGTACCGGACGGCGAAACAACCTTCGCTGTGTGGCAAAACTGCGTGCATCCAGACGACTTAAAGCAAGTCCTGCAGGCAATAGAAACAGCTCGGCAAACGCGATCGCTCTACTCCCCCGAATACCGCATCATCCGGGCCGACACCAAAGAAATCCGCTGGTTGAGAGCGTTCGGGCGCTATCTCTACGACGCCGCAGGGGAAGCAGTGCGGTTTATCGGAGTATTATTTGATGCTACCGATCGCAAACAAGCCGAACTCGATTTGCAAGAAAGCAACAACCGCTTTCAACTAGCTACAAGGGCGATCGACGGCATGGTGTTTGAGTGGGATCTGGCAGCAAACTCAGTTTACCGTTCCGAGGGATTGTTCTCGATCGTCGGTGTCTGCCCAGAGGATGCACCGGCAGAACCAGAGTGGTGGAGAGAACGCATCCATCCCGTCGATTTGGCGCGCCTCCAAGCCGGGCGGGAATCAATCTTAAGTGCTGAGCGCTACGAAATCGAGTACCGAGTCCGGCACGAAGACGGGCGCTGGATCGATGTTTGGGAGCGAGGCTGTTTAATCCCCAATCAACAAGGTGAAGTGACCAAAATAGTCGGCTTCACCAGTGACATTACCAAGCGCAAACAAACAGAAGCAGCACTGCGCGATCGCGAAACCCACCTGCAATTGATTCTCGACAGCGCCAAAGACTACGCCATCTTCACCCTCGACACCGACGGACACTTTACCACTTGGAACGCAGGCGCCGAGAGAATGCTGGGCCATGCCGAAGCTGAAATCGTCGGCGAGCACGGACGAATCATCTTCACCCCAGAAGACTCTGCAGCCAGAAGGCCGGAATTAGAAATGCACTTGGCGCTGACTGAAGGAAAGGGAGAAAACGAGCGCTGGCACATCCGCAAAGACGGCAGCCGCTTTTGGGGCAGCGGGCTGGTGATGCCCCTGCGCGACGCAGCAGGCGACGTGCAAGGTTTCCTGAAAATCATGCAGGACAAAACCGAGCGCCGGCAAATAGAACAAGCACTGCGGCAAAGCGAAAATCGCTACCGCACCCTCGCCGATGGCGTCCCGCAATTAATGTGGATCAACACCGCCGACGGCAGGTTAGATTTTTGCAACCAGCACTGGCTAAGCTACACGGGCCTGATTCCAGAATTGCCTCTGACTGTGCCGGTGCTGGAATTATTTCATCCAGAGGATCTGCCAACAGTTGTCGGCACGCGCAGCAAGGCTATTGCAGCAGGAGAAGCCTACGAATTCGAGTGTCGGGTACGCAGGTTTGACAACACCTACCGCTGGCATTTGGCGCGACTTGTGCCCATCAAAGACGGGGAGGGACAGGTGCTGCAATGGGCCGGGATTGGCATTGATATTGACGATCGCAAACAAGCCGAAGAAAGCTTAGCAGAAAGCGACCGCCGGTTCCGCTTCCTGGCTGAGTCGCTGCCCCACCTGATTTGGAATTTAGACACCGCCGGAGAACTTCGCTTTGCCAATCAAAAATGGTCGGAATATCTGGGAATGTCTTACGAGGAAGCCGCTCAAAACAATTGGGAGTTCGTAGTGCCGCCGTCGGATTTTGCAGAAGCTTTTGCCCGCTGGCAAGAGTGTCAAATTACCGGACAAGTTTATCAAGTTGAGTTCCGCCTGCGGCGGGCTTCCGACCAAATGGAACGCTGGCATTTGTCCCGCGCCGTGCCAATTCGCGACGCACGGGGCGAGATTGTCGAGTGGATCGGCACGAATACCGACATTCACGATCGCAAAAAAGACCAACTCAACGAGCAGTTTCTCTCGGGCCTCCAACTCCGCTTGCCACAAAGCTCCAATCCCGCAGAAATGTTGTGGGAAGCTATGAGCAGTCTGGGAGAATATCTACAGGTCGATCGCTGCATCTGGTACGAAGTTGATACTGCAGCGGGAGTGGCAATTGTCGATCGAGACTGGCACCAGCCTGGTTTGGCCAGTCTCGCCGGCACCTATCAAATCTCAGACTTTAAGACGGCAGAATTGACAGATATCTGTATAGCAAATCAACCACTTGTCATCTCAGATATCGCTAATTACCCGGATACAGCCTCTTTTGCCGATAAATACGATGGTCTTGGCATTCGCGCTTTAATCGATGTTCCCTGCCTTCAGGGAGGGCGCTGGGTGGCTGTTTTGGCGGTGACATCACAGGCAGTGCGGAACTGGCAGATTGATGAAGTTTCGCTGATGCAAGAAGTGGTGGCTCGCCTCTGGACTGTGATCCAGCACGCGCGAGCTCTGCAGGATCTGCACGAAAGCGAGGATCGGTTCCGCGCTCTAGCTGACAACATCGCCCAGTTGACCTGGATGACAGATGACACAGGCTGGATTTTCTGGTACAACCAGCGCTGGTTTGACTACACGGGCACCACCCTAGAGGAAATGCAAGGCTGGGGCTGGCAGCAGGTGCACCACCCGGAACACGTCGATCGGGTTGTCGCAAAATTTAGGCGCTGCATTGAAACAGGCGAACCTTGGGAAGATACTTTCCCCTTGCGCGGCAAAGACGGATCGTACTGCTGGTTTCTCTCCCGCGCCGTGCCGGTGCGCGACGAGAAAGGCAATTTGCTGCGCTGGTTTGGCACCAACACCGACATTACCGATCGCCTGAATGCAGAAGCGGAACGGGAACGCCTGCTAGCCCTCGAAAAGGCTGCCAGGGAGGAAGCAGAACGCGCTAACCGCGTCAAAGACGAATTTTTGGCTGTTTTGTCCCACGAATTGCGGACTCCCTTAAACCCGATTATGGGCTGGGCAAAGCTGTTGCAATCGAACGTGCTGACACCGCAAAAGCAGCGCTACGCCCTAGAAACGATCGAGCGCAACGCCAAACTGCAAACCCAGCTAATCGAAGATTTGCTCGACGTGTCGGGGATTCTGCAAGGCAAAGTCAACTTGAATATTGTACCTGTGGATTTAGCTGGGGCGATCGCCGCCGCCATTGAAACGGTGCGTTTGTCGGCCCAAGTCAAATCGATTCAAATCAACGCTCAATTTGCACCGAATCTCGGCCGGGTGTTGGGCGATGCTGGCCGACTTCAGCAGGTAGTCTGGAATTTGCTGTCAAATGCCGTCAAGTTCACCCCACCCGGAGGCAAAATCGACATTGCTCTCGATCGGGTTGACACGGATGCTCAAATTACTGTAACTGATACGGGCAAAGGCATAGAACCTGATTTTCTGCCCTACGTTTTCGACTATTTCCGGCAAGCTGACAGCACGTACACGCGCAAGTTTGGCGGATTGGGTTTAGGATTGGCGATCGTCCGCCATCTCGTCGAACTCCACGGTGGCACAGTGAAATCCGACAGTGCAGGCGAAGGAAAAGGCGCGACATTTACAGTCAGAATACCCCTGATGCCCGTGCAACCTCAAACAATTCCCGCACCGACACCGCCGGAGAAATCCTTCAATTTCAACGGTATCCGGGTGTTAGCGGTGGATGATGATGCTGATGCGCGAGATTTGGTAGTTTTTTTGTTGGAGGATTGCGGCGCAACCGTGACAGCAGTTTCTAACGCCGCCGATGCCTTGGCGGCTTTAACTGTGTCTGTGCCGGATCTGCTGTTGAGCGATATTGGGATGCCCGACACCGACGGTTATATGTTGCTGCGGCAGGTTCGGGCTCTACCTGCAGATCGAGGGGGACTTGTGCCGGCGATCGCCCTCACGGCTTATGCTGGAGAAATTGACTATCAGCAGGCCCTGGCTGCGGGGTTCCAGCGGCACATTTGTAAGCCTTTAGACCCCGACAAGTTGGTGCAGGCGATTTGGGAGGTACTCGATAGTTCTGGCTAAAATATTTTTTAAGGTTTTTTTGTGTCTAAAAAGTCTTTATTTAATGAACCGCGAAGACGCAAAGAACGCCAAGGAAAAAGGCAAGAAGAAAGGAAGAAGTTAATAATTTCAAGTCCGGTTAGATCTGAGATATTACACCCTTTTCAATCAGCGTTTTATTGACAGGCTAGGAGCAACGGCCTACCAGAAAATTCACTTTTTGTGGAACAGGTCGGAAAGCTTATTCAGGAAAATGGTACAATATCTCAGGTGTAAGCAATTTTATTGTCGTTCGATCGCACATCATCTCAAACAAAAAAACCTCACAGATGGAGGTTTTTGGATGATTATTCGCGATCAGACAGGTTAAAACATCCTGTCCCTGCATAATGCCCACAGCACTAAGACTCAATTCTTAGCGGTAGTCAGTACGCACCGCAGGCTCTCGATCACTTGTTGTAGTTGTATAGCGGACATTTTCTTCACGTTTACGGGGAATCAAGCCCAACAAACCAGACAAGCCTAGCAATCCCAACCATCCCCAATCAAAATCGCGATCGGTCTCAGCATTGTAGACATCGGAGCGAGGAGTGGTGGTGGTTGTAGTGTTGTTAGTACCGGGAGTAGTACCGCCAGTTGTATCTGTCTGAGCTGAAGCAGGGAGATGAGCTGGTGCTATGGCTAAACCAGCAGCTATAATACCTGCACCGATTGCTTTGGATAAATCAGAACGTTTCATAATTCAAATGCTCTCTGTTGGCAAAAATCTTTAACTATCAAAACTATATCGATTGGCTTTTAAAGTTATATCCACCTCTAGCAGTAAAGATTGTTATGTTCCACGTATAACTAGAGATTGATATCCAATTTTTAGCAGCAAAACAAAATTAAAGATTGCTCGCGGAGGCACTCCGGCACTAGAAATCGCGGGTCTGACACCTCACTCGGTTGTCAGGCACGAGGCACTCTCTACAACTGACCGAAAAACGAGACGCAAGCCCCAGGCTTTAGACACGGGGAAAAGTCGGCAGCGGTTTCAACCGCCTTGCCTTTCCTCATTCAAGTGAGTCATATTCTTAACATATCTATTTATATCAATGATCATTTTGCTGCTACAATAATTCTATGAAACAACGATATAAGTACCGCATATATCCAACTTCTCCGCAAGTTCATAGTCTTGCTAAGTTGTTTGGTTGCTGTCGTGTTGTATGGAACGATTCACTAGCATTGTGTAATTCGGCAGAGAAGTTACCGAGTAACGGAGACTTGCAAAAGACTTTCATTACTCAAGCTAAAAATTCGGAAGAACGGGGATGGCTAGCGGAAGTTTCAAACATCCCTCTTCAGCAATCAATTGCAGATTTAGGAGTAGCTTGGAAGAACTACTTTGATTCATTCAAAGAAAAGCGAAAAGGTCGGAGAGTTAGCAGTCCCAAGTTTAAAAAGCGTAAAAGTAGGCAGTCGGCACGATTCAGAATAGGAGGCTTTTCAATTAAGTATGAGAAAATCTATCTTGCCAAAATTGGGAAGATTAAAGTTGTTTGGTCAAGAGAGTTGCCGTCTTTACCGAGTTCGGTCACGGTAATCAAAGATGCTGCAAATCGATACTTTGTCAGCTTCGTAGTTGAAATTAGCCCAGTAAAGTTGCCTGACAACGGGCAATCGGTTGGCATCGCTCTCGGTATCACCGACTTCGCCACCCTGAGTAGAGGTGAAAAAGTGAAAGCTCCCAAGCCACTCAAGAAGCATCTGAGAAAACTTCACAAGGCACAGCGTAAGCTGGCTAGAAAGAAAAAAGGCAGCAGGCGGAGAGAATTAGCACGTCGGAATGTGGCGAGAATTCACGCCAGAATCTCCGATATTCGTAAGGATTTTCTACACCAATTGAGTACCAGAATTATTCGTGAAAACCAAACGATAGTTCTGGAAGACCTCAAGGTTTCCGGGATGATGAAAAATCGTAAGTTATCCCGTGCTATTTCTGATTTAGGCTGGCGAAGTTTTCGGACGATGTTAGAAGCTAAGTCAGAAATGTACGGCAGAGATTTTAGAGTTATCAGTCGCTGGGAACCGACCAGTCAACGTTGTTCTTGTTGTGGACAAATTGGCGGTAAAAAAGAACTCTCAGTCCGTGAATGGACTTGCTTGTTTTGCGATGCCGTTCACGACCGAGATGAGAATGCAGCGATTAATATAAAAGTCGCGGGCGGATTGCCTGAGACTCTAACGGACGTGGAGGACGGAGTAAGACCACATCCAATGCGGAATCGAACAGTGAAGCGTCAACCCACCAGTTCCCTAGACAGCTTTCGTTGTTTGGGTAGATTGGAATCCCCCTGATTCATCAGCGGGGAGGATGTCAAAAAAAAGGTAAACTCAGATATTGCACAGATAACAGTTGGAACTCGATCGACGGAGATCAAAACTTTTGGGTATAGAGCTACGCAGCTACGTATTTCTAGACAACTTGCAGCCGCAGCACGCAGCATACATCGGCACCATCGCCGCCGGATTCTTGCCGCTGCCGGGGGATGCGTCGCTGTGGATAGAAATCTCGCCAGGTATCGAAATTAACCGAATTACCGATGTCGCCCTCAAATCTGCCTCCGTGCGCCCAGGAGTGCAGATAGTTGAACGCTTGTACGGACTTCTGGAAGTACACTCAAGTCAGCAGGGGGAAACTCGGGCCGCAGGCAAAGCAATTCTAGAATTCATCGGAGTCCGCAGAGAAGAAGGTATCAAACCGCGAGTGATTTCCAGTCAAATTATTCGCAACATTGACCCCCACCAAACACAATTAATCAACCGCACCCGCCGCGGACAGTTGCTGTTGGCGGGACAAACGCTTTACGTCTTAGAAGTAGAACCGGCGGCTTATGCAGCGCTGGCGGCTAATGAAGCAGAAAAAGGTGCATCAATTAACATCTTAGAGGTTCAGGCTGTAGGCAGTTTCGGACGGCTTTACCTCGGTGGCGCAGAACGAGATATTATAGCAGGTTCCCAGGCAGCAATTGCGGCGGTGGAAAACGTAACGGGTCGAGAACATCCAGCAATTTTGGGTCGCAAGGAATAGCCGTTAAAGGAGATGCAATTATGGCAAACACACAGCATTTAGCGCTGTTAAAAAAAGGTGCAGTTACTTGGATTGAATGGAGAAGTCTCAACCCAAATATAGAACCGGATCTCAGCGAAGCTAACCTCGCACAAGCAAATCTCAGAGGTGCTTATCTTTGGCGGTCGAACCTTTTTAAAGCAGACTTGTTTAAGGCTAAATTAATTTCGGCAAACCTCGCCGAATCTAATTTTAGTTTAGCAAATCTTGCCGGAGCGCAACTGCTGGAAACTAATTTAATTAAAGCTAATTTAACTGGAACTAACCTCCGAGCGGCTGACCTCAGAGGATCTGATTTGAGCGGTGCTAATTTAATTGGGGCTGACCTCAGCGCTGCTAATCTCCAACAAACCGATTTCGGTGATGCGAATTTAATCGGTGCGGTGATGTTTCGAGCTAATGCGATGGGGGCGAACCTCAATTTTGCTAATCTCAGTCAAGCAAATCTCACTCAAGCTGAATTGATTGAAGCACATTGCTATGCAGCTAATTTCTCTAAAGCTAACCTCGGGGAAGCTCACTTCACTGCAGCATATCTTTTCCGGGCAAATCTCTGTTTTGCACAGTTGAGCGCGGCAGATTTCCGGTGGGCAAACCTGGGCAAAGCTGATTTGAGAGGGGCGAATTTGACCGGGGCAAATCTCAGGGGAGCGAACTTGGCGGGAGCTAATCTGGGCGAAGCTATTTTGAAAGGAACAATCATGCCTGACGGCAGCATTGTTTCATAAATATTGGATAATATTTATTCCTGTAAAATAACCGTGATAGTTAAAAAAAGCCAGTTGCGCGTTTATAGAAAGGATAGCCAAAACATGAAATTTTGGGGCGGGTTCAGACTTTCTATCTAATGCAAATCTGAGATGAGAGTGAACCCGCCTCGGCTCAAAACTCGCAACTGTCGATCGATTAATTTTTGCCAGCGGGCGATACTTGATAAAGTCCTCTAACGGGCCCTGAATCAGTCGGTGAACCTTCCTGCTGTGTTGGAAGTGTAAACTGATCTTGGAGTCCGGCGGGAGTGGCGAAACAGCCACTTGCTTGAGGTGCTAGCTGGCAAGCTGCAGGCAGTGCCATGACTGAGGCATCGAAGGGATTAACTGCATCTGGGACGCGGAGAATCGGGTCGCTGGAAACTTGCCGCTGCATTACTCGTCGGTAGAAGCCGTTGACGCGACTGGCATCCCTCTCAATTTCTTTTTCGGGAAAGGCAACGACGCCGCTGGGGGAACCGATGCCTAAATAGTCGCCCAAGTAACCTTGCAAGCTAACGTTGTGGTAAAAGTCTCCTGAAGCTTCAAAGAATTGTCGGTTGAAGTCGTCGGCAATCGGGTGAAATCGCTCTGTTTGTGCTTGAGCTGGTTTGACGGATGCCAGTGTGGCAGAGGCGACAGCGAGAATCAACGCGCCGCTCAGCCTTTTTAACTTTTGACTCATAATATTTAAGCCTCTAGATTAATTACGGTTCCAATATAAACTGATTATCGGCGGATTATTTGTGTTTTTTACACGGTGTAAGTTATGGATGCTGGTGATTTAAAGGTGTTGCGCGATCGACTTCTAGATTTGTTGTGCGATTTTGCCTATCGCGAAGGCGATTTTGTGCTGTCTTCGGGGCAGAAAAGTTCTTATTACATTAACTGCAAACCTGTGACGCTGCACGCTGAAGGTGCTTTGGCAACGGGACGTTTGTTGTTGTCGATGTTGTCGTCGGATGTGCAAGCTGTGGGCGGTTTGACTTTGGGTGCTGACCCGATTGTAACTGCTGTGAGTGTGGTTTCGGCTTTGGGCGATCGACCTATACCAGCTTTAATTGTCAGAAAGGAGACGAAGGGACACGGGACAATGGCGTACATTGAGGGGCCACTGTTGCCAGAGGGGACGAATGTGGCTGTTTTGGAGGATGTGGTGACGACGGGTAAGTCGGCGATGCAGGCGGTGGAAAGGTTGCGGGCGGCTGGTTATAAAGTCGATCGTATTTTGTCGCTGATTGACAGAGAGCAAGGTGGAAGGGAATTATATCGCGAGGCGGGATTGGATTTTCAAGCCGTTTTTACCATTAAGGATCTTAAGGAATGGATTAAGCTGAGGCGCATCTAAATTTGACAATCAAATTCGGCGTTGCTTAATCAGGGTATGCAAAAAATCAGTTGAAAATCCCCAAGCTTTGTCGATACAGGTTTCTATGACTGGCATATTTAGCCTTTCATACCGTAAATCAGCAACGCCGATTTTCAGTGCTGCTGACTCTTGTTCTTCCCTCATCTGACTACCAGATTTCTGGACTCTCAACTATTCTTGACCTGAATCCTTACGTTTTGTCCTCTACCAAACAAAAAGTCAGCGCCTGGTGAATTGGGAAGGGTGGGCGGAAACACTCCGCCCACCCTAGCAACTAGCTTTGCGCTACAGGTTCCTTAGCCAAAAACTTCTCTAATTCCGTCAAAGCTATCGGCATCAACCTTAGAGTGGTGTTTTATTGGCTTGGACTATCAACTATAGCAATCCTAAATCATTTGTGATTTTCTTACTCCCTCCCCTTGATAAGGGGAGGGTTGGGGTGGGGTAAAAAGTTTAAGCTGTTCAACATTTAAACTGCATTATTTGTGGTCTATACCCCATACTGTAAGGGGTTCAAGCAAGAAATTTAAATGACTAACAGCTTAGGACTCTTGCAAGGATTGCTATATGCTCGCTCTAATTCTATCAAAATCAGCTCAGGTACTTGGAGCACAATGGAAAATAAAGTTTTCGGTGCTAAACAAGCGCAAGCTTTCAGGTTCAGAATCTCTACCAATCGGCTGATTTTAGCAGAGGGAAATTATAACCTGAGTGAGATATTAACTAGAGAAGACTGTTTTAAGATGTTAGATGACGCGCAAGGAGAAGCAGTAATGATTTTACCTGCATCTATTAAAAGGAAATGGAAACTACTGGCAACAGCCTTTATTTGTCCTCTGACACTAATTGGTGTTGGCATTCAGCAACAACCGCTTCAAGCACAACAAAATCCATCTAAGACTAATGTTGCTGCTTTGCCAGATGGTATTTACCTCTACGGAGATTCGCCACAGCCCAACCAAGTTCTTCAAAACTATATTGTGTTTCAACGCCAGAACGATCGCGTCGTTGGTGCAATCTACGCGCCGCGATCGGACTTTGCGTGCTTCACTGGTAAAATTCAGGGAAATACACTTTCCGGGAAGGCAATCTCAGCCGGAAAAATTCAAACAGTTGAAATCAATACTCAGCTAACAAATCTCCATTCTATTCGCAAAATTAGCTCAAACGATCGGCGCATTCTTTCAAGGTGCCAACAGACAGCGGGATCTAACATATCCAGGTAAATCTTTTACTTAGCTCAAATGGTGCATGAGGCTGGTGGTGCGTTACACTGCGTTAACGCACCCTACGACTTGAAAATTTCTACTTACTAGGCTCTGCCTGGTAATGAATATCTAGAGGCTATGCCTCGATTGAAAAATAGTACAAAGTATGAGCTTTTACCGCCAACTTAATAGCCACAAAAAAAATCCGTTTTATTGACTTATTCTCAGGAATAGGCGGCATGAGATTAGCGTTTGAATCCGCCGCTCGTTCCTTGAATCTGGAAACAGAATGCCTCTTAAGCAGCGAAATAAATCCCGACGCTCAGTTAGTTTACCAGTACAGGGTAGGCGATTAATTGACTATTGCGGTGGCAATTCGATTCATTCTTGGGAACTGGGTTTGCGAGGCTAGCGCAGTGTAGACAAAATGAGTTGCTGAAGAGTTTTATCTTGAAAAAGCGCAATAAAGAATTTGGGCATGACCCAGATTGCAAGCTATTAACTAAAGAGCAAATAGCTACTTTTTTTCTCCTCCCAATCTCGATGAAATTCTGGATTCCTTGGTAACAAAAAATTACCTGCAAGGGAACATCGCAATTCTCCTTTTGGGAAACTGCTTTTAATATAACCTTAAGTAAGGTACGCCATCAGCACCCTACTTTTGGGCGAGCAGGATGCCCGCCCCACAAGAAACGTAACAGCTTTACGATTAAGTAAGGTGAGCAATGCCCACCCTACGAATTAATCCAATTAGCTTTGCGCTACAGGTTCCTTAGCCAAAAACTTCTCTAATTCCGTCAAAGCATCGGCATCAACCTTAGTCTGCATCGGACAGAACTTAGGCCCACACATTGAACAGAATTCGGCAGTTTTGTAGATATCCGCCGGCAAAGTTTCGTCGTGATATTCCTTGGCCCGTTCTGGATCTAATGACAGCTCAAATTGACGGTTCCAATCGAAATTGTAACGCGCTTTCGAGAGTTCATCATCGCGATCGCGCGCTCCCGGACGGCCCCGTGCAATATCAGCAGCGTGAGCCGCGATTTTGTAAGCAATCAGCCCGTTTCGGACATCCTCAGCATTCGGCAATCCTAAGTGTTCCTTCGGCGTCACGTAACACAGCATTGCAGTACCGTACCAACCAGCCATCGCGGCCCCAATTGCTGAGGTAATGTGGTCGTATCCAGGAGCAATATCTGTTACCAACGGCCCCAAAACATAGAAGGGTGCTTCCGAACATTCCTCCATTTGTTTCTTGACATTAAACTCAATTTGATCCATCGGCACGTGGCCCGGGCCTTCCACCATTACCTGCACGTCATGTTCCCAAGCTTTGCGAGTTAATTGTCCCAAAGTTTTGAGTTCAGCTAATTGAGCTTCATCGGACGCATCGTGAGTGCAACCGGGGCGCAGAGAATCTCCCAAACTAAACGAAACATCGTATTTTTTGAAGATTTCAATGATGTCGTTAAAGTGAGTGTAGAGGGGATTTTGTTTGTGGTGATGCAGCATCCACCGCGCCAAAATGCCGCCGCCGCGAGAGACAATCCCAGTCAGCCGATTTTTCACCAACGGCAAATGCTCGATCAGAATTCCGGCGTGAATAGTTTGGTAATCAACACCTTGTTGAGCGTGTTTGTCAATGATGTGAAGAAAGTCATTGGGGGTCAGACTTTCCATATTACCGTGAACGCTTTCTAGTGCTTGGTAAATTGGTACAGTACCGATCGGCACCGGTGAAGCTTTGATAATCGTAGTGCGAATTTCATCCAAATTCCCGCCGCCGGTGGACAAGTCCATCACGGTATCAGCGCCGTATTTCACTGCTAGTTTAAGCTTGTCAACTTCTTCTTCCATATTGGAAGAGTTGGGAGATGCACCGATATTAGCATTGACTTTGCATTTAGAGGCAATGCCGATCGCCATTGGCTCCAAATTCGTGTGATTGATGTTAGCGGGAATAATCATCCGTCCCCGTGCTACTTCGGCGCGGATCAGTTCTGCTGGGAGATTTTCTCGCTTAGCAACAAAGTCCATTTCCTCAGTGATGACACCTTGACGGGCGTAGTGCATTTGAGATACATTGCTCTGCCCGCTACGCTTAGCGATCCATTCGGTACGCATATTTAATTTCCTTGATAAACAGCTTCCCTCCGCTGGTATTACCCAGACTCAGGTTCTAAGGGTGTTTTCTCAGCCCGGATATTCGGGCACCCCTAGCTAAGCTGTTGATTGTATCACCGATTTCTGTGCGCCACGGCAGCAACTAAGGAAATCTTAATATTGAGAGATAGATGAGGGGAGCGATCGGTCTATAATATCTAATAACTCAGGCAGAAAGGAGGCTACAAGATGAATACATTTGAGTCAAACAGCGAGACATCTCCCCCAAAGCATCTAGCGGATGAGGAACAGGAAAACGATATTCAGGATAGCGGGGAAGATGATAGCGGGGAAGATGAGGAGGACATTATTCCCTCCAGATTTTCCATAGCAGTTTCTCGAATTGATTTTGATGTAGCGGGTTTAGTTAGACGCCTGGAAAGCGAAGATGTATTTATTCCCGACTTCCAGCGTGCTTATGTCTGGAAACCAAAACAAGCATCGCGTTTTATAGAATCACTCTTGCTTGGTCTTCCAGTTCCCGGCATATTTCTAGCAAAAGAGCGAGAAACAAAAAAACTGCTGGTGATTGATGGTCAGCAAAGATTACGTAGCCTTTTATATTTCTATCAAGGCAAGTTTCCCAACAGTCGGCACTCGTTTGCTCTGAAAGGGGTTCATCAAGAATTTGAGAAGGAGACATATAAATCACTGAAAGACGCATACCGACGCCAGTTAGATGACTCGGTTGTATCCGCTACAGTTGTCGAGCCACTTTATGCAGAGGACGATAGTAGTATTTACTATATCTTTGAAAGGCTAAATACCGGAGGTACTATCCTTAAACCGCAGGAAATTCGTGCTTGCATCTATCACGGCGAACTCAATAATTTGCTAGAGAAACTAAATACAAACCCAGCGTGGCGTGAAATATTTGGTCCCCCAGACAAAAACGGGAAAGATCAAGAACTTATTTTACGATTCCTGGCTTTTTACTTCGAGGGAAACAATTATAAGCCTTCTCTAAAAGAATTTCTCAATCAATACATGAAGCAAAATAGGCACCTTGCCCGCCAATCAGAAGAACAAATAATAAACGCATTTATCCCAACGATTGAATTGCTCTATGAATGTCTGGGTAACAAAGCTTTTAAGCCTCAAAAAATATTGATGCCTACTTACTTTGAAGCTGTAATGGTGGTTACTGCCCGCAGGTTAAAACAAGGCAAAATAAATAATCTCGAACAACTGGGAGAACGCTATAAATCACTTATGGAAGATGATAGTTTCATTGGAGTAGCTCAAAAAATACGCAATCTTACTAGCGCAGATAATGTTAGGGATAGGTTAGAATTTGCGTTCTATTATTTAGAAGATTTGGAATAGTAAGTGTTGCATAAAAGTAGCGTTAATTATGATTATAGATTCCTGTGTTTCAGCTCTAATTTCTCGCTATAAATAATCCACAAATTCTCTATAAGTGCAAGACAGCATTTGATTGCCCACCTAATAGAACTTGCGCTAATTTGAGCTGTTAAATATATTGTAAGGTAAGATAGCAGTATGTTTACGAGTGGCGCGATCGCCCTAACCCAAGATAAAATCAACGCTAACTTCAAACTCTGGAAAAGCCAGCGGCGCAACTTGTTGACCGCGCCAAAACTTGAGCATTAAACTATAACCGTTCTGGCTTGGTAGGCGGTAAACTTCCAAACAATTTTTAACTAAATCTACCAGCCAAACTTCCTGAATTAGCGATCGAGCATAAATGGATACTTTCACATCTCTGTCATAATCAACCGTACTATCTGAAACCTCCACTAGCAGCAAAACTTCAGACGGTACTGGATGGGCTGTGGCGTAGTAATCAGCACGAGGTTGCAGCAATACAACATCCGGTTGAGGTTCAGTGCGCTCAGTCAACTGGATAGGGTCTTGGACACCCAGAGTGGCCCGATCTTCTGGAATGAGGCTGAAGCGCCTGGTGAGACGCTTAACAGAACTTGCGTGACGAGTACCAATTGCAGCCATTTTAACAATCTCTCCTTCTATCAATTCCACCCGATCGCCCTCGGAGAGAATACCAACCTCAGTCATCAAATGATATTCTTTTACTGTAAATAACCGTTTTTGAAGCTGAACAGACATATAACTATTCTCCTTGTGTGCAGCTTATCTCAATTTACCATAAAAAAACGCCCCAAACGGAGCGGCAAAAAGAGGAAAAATTTAGATAACAAACCGTAGATAAAAAGCCTTTAAATGCGCGCTATCAACTCGGTTTAAATACTCGTCAATAACTGTAGGGATGGTTCATCGCCAACTATTAATACAGTGAAATTGGATTGTTGTTGCAAAAGTTGCTCTCGATATATAGCAATCCTAAATGATTTGCGTAATTATTGTAGGGGCAATCCCCCCGTGGTTGCCCCGATAGATAGGGGGTAGGCACGGGGGCACTACCCCTACAAATTTATCTGAATGATTTAGGATTGCTATACAGGCGACATATTCTCATTCCTTACCAACTTAAAAGTAGGGTTCGCCTCCAGATTTCCTGACAATTATGAATTTTGAATAACCGGATTTGGACTGAATTTAAGTCTCTTTTTCCCCGGAATCAATTTTGTCTGTATCCTGTTTTAATTCCGATACAATGGCGCCTCGATCGCGCCAAGCTTCCGCATTTTCAGGCTTGATGGCAATAGCTCGATCGTAAGCTGCCATTGCTTCCTCATACCGCTTTAATCCTGACAAAGCTGTGCCTAAATGGTGCCAAGCATCGTAGGAGTCTGGCTTAAGAGCAATCGCTTTCTCATAAGCTGCGATCGCTTCTTCATTGCGCTGCAATTTTGCCAAAGATTCGCCTTTGCCAAACCAAGCTTCGTAACACTCCGAATTAAGGGCAATTGCTGATTCGTAAGAGGCAATTGCTGCTTCGTGCTGCGACAGTTTGTCGAAAGCTGCGCCTCGGTTGTGCCACACTTCAAAATCCTGCGGTTTAAGGGCGATTGCTTTGTCGTAGGATTCGATCGATTCTTGATATCGCTGCATTTTTCCGAGCACAGCGGCTCTATTGTACCAAACTTCGTATTTATCGGGCCGGATGCCGATCGCCTGATCGTAAGAATCAATAGCATCACTGTAGCGGAGCAGTCTCCACAGCATATTGCCTCGATTGTACCAAGTTTCATATCTCTTGGGATTGAGATCGAGAGCGCGATCGTAAGAATCGACTGCTGCTGCGTGCTGCTGTACTTTGGCCAGCATCGCACCTCGGTTGTGCCAAATTTCGCTGTCGGTTGCTTTGATAGCGAGGGCGCGATCGTAACTGGCAATCGCTTCTTCGTAATGCTGCAATTTAGCCAACAAAGCCGCTATACTGTGCCAACAAGCGTATTTTCGGGATTCGCTCGAACTTGCTCGCTCGTAACAGACGATCGCCTCTTCGTACTTCTGCAATTTTGCCAGCAAACTCGCTTTATTATACCATGCTTCGTAGTTATCCGGTTTAATTAATATTGCTTGGTCGTAACAGGCGAGTGCTTCTTCCAGGCGCTGCAATTTTACTAACACATTTCCGCGCCAATACCAAGCCTCATTCAAAAATTTATTCGCTAAAACAGCTTTTTCCAAGCAAACTAATGCTTCATCATAATTGCCTTGAAAATAAAGCCCTTCGGCTTGCTTGATATAATCGTCAGCAATCAAATTTTCGTCGCTAGCGGGTGCAGTTTGCGAATCTTGGGAATTGTTTAAGGCCGATTGAGGTGCGATTTTGAGAGCTTCTTTGGCAACAACTGCGGGAACTTGGGAAATTTCTTTAACAATTTGAGATTTTTTCTCGTCAACTTCTCTCAGCAAAACTTGCAGGTGCAGGATAAATTGAGATTTGAGAGTCTCAATTTGCTCGACAGAAGATTTGGAAAGTTCAGTTTCTCTAGTTAAAAAATCAAGGGATTGTTTAGCTGCACCCATTTGCGCTTCTAATTCATCCCTCAACTTTTGAGTCAGTTGGCTAGAATTTCTGAGCTCGGATTCCAATACACCAATACCCTGCAATCGTTTATTGGCATCAGCAACCAACTGTTTGATGATCAGCCGTCGCATCATCCAAAAAAAGGCAATTGTCACCGGTGGAAATACGGTACCAAGAATCAGCAAAATATTGAGCAGAGTTATGGTACTATTAAAACCATATCCAGATTCAGCACTGCCACTAGATGGGGAGATAAAAGCGAAAACCTCGCGAACTTGAGGATTACTTTCAACCCCGGTTTCGATTAATTTAGCCAGCCAGGTTTCTTGTAAAGATTTTGTTAGTTCATCGCCGGATGCAGCAGGACTATTCGCCTTGGTTTTTGCAGTAGCAGATACATCGGGTTGAGCGGCCGCTACCAGCAAACCTGTCGGCGATTTGACAGCAATTCGCGGGGAAAATTGTTCGTAGGCGATCGTCTCAGGCTCGCTAATTGACTCAGCCCGACGCGATTCAGTATTATTTGGGGAAAATTGTTCGTAGGCGATCGTCTCAGGCTCGCTAATTGACTCAGCCCGACGCGATTCAGTATTATTTGGGGAAAATTGTTCGTAGGCGATCGTCTCAGGCTCGCTAATTGACTCAGCCCGACGCGATTCAGTATTATTTACCGCATCAACAAAGTTGCTAGCCTGCGGTGTCTCAGGAGAAATAGGATGTGCAGCAGGATTGGCGCTAGTATTAGCAGTTAAATTGTGGGATGCGAGGGCAGCCAGAGTCAAGAGAGCTACATTTGAGACGCGCATAAACGTCAACTCATTTAGGAGAAATTGGTGCTTGGTTGTCAGCGATCGGGCGATCGACCTCATACTCTCAGCATTTAGAATAGCTGACATGAGGAATGCTGACTTACTATCTCCAAAATACGCGCTGAGTCTGACTTTTCAGGAAAACTGCCAGTAATTCTGGCTGTTTCAGTTGACAGTTGACAGTTGACAGTTGACAGTTGACAGTTGACCTGGGATAGTTGACCTGGGATAGCTACCTCTACCTGGAAGGAAGAGGATTTGAGTAATGAATAGTTTTCTTTTAATTTCTCCCGCTTATGGGTTCCGGCTTTAAACCAATTCTTTCTGGTAACTTTGATGAAAGAATATATTCTCGCGCCTCATGCGGTTGGATAACTCTCGGAATCATCATTAGGCTGGTAGGGGTGGCTGCACCAATCTGCACAATTAGCCAACTATCCCGGTGAACCGGCCCCAACCGACCCGATTTTTCACTCTAAACCCCAGCTAAAACCGCTTCCGGCTGCTGATGTTGGGCCGGCACTTCCTCTAAATCAGCTCCAAAAATTTCACAGCTATTATTCGGACTTTCAATCAGCTTAATCTTGTGCAACTCTGCGCCCAATTCCCAAACGGGCGATCGCAACAATTGCCCAATCCGCACCGCAATATTCTCCGCCGTCGGCACAACCTTCTCAAAATAAGCAATATCCTTATTTAAAAAAGTGTGATCGAAAGGTTCAACAACATAATCATCAATAGCTTTTTGCAAAGCTCCCAAATCAGCAATCATCCCAGTCCGCGCATCAATTTCCCCTTTAACAGTCACCTCTAAATGATAGTTGTGACCGTGACCGTTAGGACGAGCACATTTACCGTAAATTTCCGAGTTTTCTTCAAAGCTCAAATCGGGACGAGCCAACCGATGGGCGGCGCTAAAATGAGTAGACAGAGTTAAATAAGCTTCCATGCCATTTCCTAAATATTCAGCCCAAAGTTCAGGGTGTTCAAACAATTGAATTTTGCTCACAGGCAAATGAGGGGCTAGCCGCAGCCAAATTTGCCGTGCTATGTTTTCGGTAGTTGGCAGAGTCTGCTCAAATTCCGGCCATGCTTCGTTAAGGTAGGAAAAATCGAGATCCTTGGTAACTTCCCGCTTGATGACGTGCTTGACATCAGACAGGTTGAGTACCATGCCGTACTCGTCGAGTTCTCCTATCATGGAAACGTAAAGGACGTAATTGTGTCCGTGTCCCGGTGCGCGGGCTGTTGGGCCAAAGCGCTCAAAGTTCTCGGCTGCGCTCAACTCCGGTAGCCAATAACGATGACTCGCCGAAAACTGTGCCCGACGATTGATGATGCACTGCATAAAAGTCAATTAGGGTAAGCTTGTTAAGTTCTGTAAAGGACTTACTTCTTAAGGATAAACCAATTTTTGCTGGAATTTTTCGATTACTTGAGGGTGCTGTAAATGAATTTCTACCAATTTTCCCGATATTGGCCACAAGTCGCTGTTCTATCGCACCCCAGGGCCCATTTTACGCCACAACACAGATTTCCGGCAGAAAATACCGCTACAAAACAGTTTTTCGCCATCAGTTACTAACCCATCAGTTACGAGTCTTTGAGAGAGTGGGTGAAGCTGAGCTATTCCGTTCGCGAAGCGTTCCCGTTCCCCGCAGGGGTTCCCGAAGGGTAGGGTAGGGAATCGACTTTTTTGCCACACAGGATACTCCAGAGTTCGAGTTTTTCGCCTAAGCTCTGCAATAGTTAGCCGTTGGCAGTTCAGTTGCGATCAAAACCAATCACCAATTACCCATTACCCAATATTAATGAATTCGATTACTACACGAGCCGATCGCTTTTTTGAACATTTGTGGGGTGCGATGACAACCCCGCTATTTTATATCGGGGACACTCATTTGTCGATTAGTGCGATCGTCAAACTGATAATCTTAGCTATATTTGCCTTGGTTATAGCTAAGATTATCAGTGAAGGAATTAAGCGCAGCCTGCTAGTTCGGATGGGATTGGATCGCGGCAGTCGAGAAGCAATTTCTACGATCATTAGCTATATTTTAGCCACTATTGGTTGTATATTCGTCCTGCAGGGTTCCGGCATCAACCTCACTTCTCTCACCGTCTTAGCTGGCGTAGTCGGCATTGGTTTCGGCTTCGGCTTGCAAAATCTTGCCAGCAACTTTATCAGCGGTCTCACCCTGCTATTTGAGCACCAAATTAGAGTGGGAGACTTTATTGAAATAGACAAGTTATTAGGAACAGTAGAAACAATTTCAATCCGCTCTACAATTATTAAAACAATTGACGGTCTATTTGTAATTATACCAAATATTAAGTTTGTAGAAACTAATATTATTAACTGGAGTTACAGAGACCCCAGATGTCGCCTCCACATCCCCATCGGCGTTGCTTACGGATCTGACCCAGTAATAGTTACGGAAGCGCTGTTAATTGCGGCGCGGATGGAATCGAATGTCTTGTCCCATCCTTCTCCTAAAGTATGGTTTCACGGTTTTGGAGATAACGCTTTAAATTTTGAACTTTTAGTTTGGATTGACCAGCCACAGGAAAGCGATGCTATTAAAAGCGCGGTAAATTTTTTAATAG
This sequence comes from Microcoleus sp. N9_A2, assembly GCF_036701775.1. Lineage (NCBI taxonomy): Bacteria > Bacillati > Cyanobacteriota > Cyanophyceae > Oscillatoriales > Microcoleaceae > Microcoleus > Microcoleus sp. N9_A2. The sequence goes on from NZ_JAUBRH010000040.1 coordinate 60,861, forward strand.
ATTACGAATTGCGCCACCGAAATATCGAAATTCCCTTTCCCCAGCGGGATTTGTGGCTGCGAAACCCGCAAGAGTTAACTCAACTTTTTCACAATAACAAAGACGATAATTCCAACGGGAAAGTTTTTCTGCAGAATGCCAAACATTCAGCAGAGTTAAAATCTAATTCTACCGTTTCTGAACCAAAAAATCCAGCGCCTAAATCGCCTAATAATTGGACGCTGCGAGATTTATTGAGGCGAGTAACTTATTTCGATCAGTGTACGGATTTAGAACTACGGCAGTTAATTGAATACGGCTACCGACAACTGTTTCCAGCGGGACAGGTTGTATGTAAAGAAAATGACCCAGGCGATTCTTTTTATATTATTCTTTCGGGTTCTGTGGAAGTTCTTTCTCAAAAAGCCGGTCAGTATATTGCTACGCTTCACGAGGGCGAATTTTTTGGGGAAATCTCTTTGCTATTGGGAACTCCGAGAACAGCGACTGTTAAAACTAGCGAAGATGCAATTTTGTTTGTGGTGGAACGCCACGACTTGCAAAAACTTTTAAGAGAACAGCCTAATTTAGCAGATCAGATTGCTCAAAAATTGTCCGAACGCCAGCAAGCTTTGAGAGATTTGGGATTATTAGATGGGGACTCTCTCGGACAAACTCCTTTTATTAAAATTCGCAAGCGAATTCAAGTTCTTTTTGGCATTTGACTTTGTAGGGGCGGGTTTAGCTAAAGATATATGATACAAATGACTAAAAAAATGGCAAAACCCGCCTCTTTATTTCTCAGTCATTAGTCATTAGGAATTGGGAATTGGGAATTGGGAATCGGGAATCGGGAATCGGGAATCGGGAATTGGTAATTGGGCAATTCTCCCCCTCTCCCATTCTCCCCCTCTCCCCCTTTCCCCTGTGCTTCAACTAACTAACTTCTAACTTTCAATTCCTCCTGTGCTTCCCGCCGCAGTCTAGCAGCAATTCTAAACAGTTCTTGACCTGTGTGCAAATGGCGATCGTCATAATTGAGGGTAAATAAATGCAATTCTTCTATGCCATCGCCGACTTGATTGATGGAGTAGTAGAGATGCGCTGCAACTCCGGCTACATTAGATGGATTGGGCATCGCTTTCAGAAAGTTATGAGCTTTTGAAAGAAAGTCGCGGCTGGTTTCGATATAAGCTTGAAACTTTTCAATCAGTTCGTCATCAAACGGATCTGCTGACAATTCGTTTATTTCTTTTTTAAGCGGCTTCAAGATGCTGTTGAGCATTCGATTGACTGGTTTGTATACTTTAATCAGCCACTGTTCCATTTGTTCGTCGGCATCCCGCGCTGCTTGTTGGCGCTGGCGGGCGACGTTTGGTGCGTAGGGTGATTGCTGTTGGCTTGGTTGGGAAAATTGGCGATCGTAAGATTGTCGGTGTTGGGCATCTCCTAATATTTCATAGGCTGCATTGAGGCGGATAATCTCTTCGTGACCGGCTGTGGAACTCTGGCTATCTGGATGAAATATTTTGACTAAACGGCGGTATGCTTGTTTAATCTCGGCTTGTGTTGCTGTTGGGCTAATCTTTAGGGTTTTGTAGTGATTGGTAACGGAAGACACGCTGTTATTTCCTTGAAATCTGGATAATCTGCAAAAAAGTGCTTGACAAAAATATCATTTTTTGTTAATGCGTTAGGTATTTATCTGATATAAATGCCAAAAATTGTAGGTAAAAAACCTCTGTTTTCAAATTATTATAAATCCATTTTATAAAACTGTAGTTTAGACTAACCAAAGATGAGAACGGTGGCAAAAGAAGAACTAGAGCCACCGCGCTAGGAGAGAATGAGG
>NZ_JAUBRH010000041.1:0-62146 GCF_036701775.1 Microcoleus sp. N9_A2
GAGGCTATTTCTGCCCATTCTTGTGACTACTTTCCTATGCCCGAGCTCATTCCCATTTTTCAGACCTGAATCCTTACAGCTCAACATTAGTGTCAGCCGGATCTATTTGATAGTTTTGTTGCTGAATTGCCGATCGCAAAGCCTTTGACGGTTTGTATAAAAACAACTCACTGAAACCGCCGGGAATTTGCGGGGGTTGGGGTTTTTTCTTTGCCAATTCTCGATTTTTGTAGCAAGAAGTGTAACAGCGGGGTTCTATTAGCAGTTTGACTTTTGGTTCTAGGTAATAACTTAAAGGCATGATGTATGCAATGTTGGTATCGCTGATTATCAGGGGATTGCTGGCTTGATTAACAGTCGCGGCTACTTCCAAGGCACCCAACCAACCGCTGCCTTTATTCCATCAAATATCTGCTTGAGAACTAACTCCACCGGATATAATACCTGCGGAAAAAACTGCAACTATAACTATTTTCCATAGTTTTTGCTGTTTTAACTTCTCCAAATTGTTACTAATTTTTGCAGACAGTAGGTAAGCCACTGCTAGCTGAATTCCCACATAACAAGGAACTAAATATCGCGGATTTGCCGATCGCCTTCCACCCTTGATTATATCAGGTATTGCTAAAAACAAAGCAGTTGTTGCAATTAATAACAATACAATCAACCACACTCGCTTTGGTGTTTGTCGGCACAGAAAATAAAGAGCATAGCCGACTAAAGCTAAAATCATGATACCAACGGGAATTACCAAGGCTAGTTGTGTGGCGTTGGCAGTTCCATCAATGCCTATATCAAAAAATGCTATGCTGAGGGAACCAACCCACCTGCTGACTAATCTTAAGTAATTTGTTTGTTCTGCCCATGCTGTTGTGCTTCTAACTTGATTGAAGTTTTCTACAGTATTTACCAGGGAAGGCATGAAGCAGATAAAAGCGATTAAAGCTGCTACATAATAGGAAATGAATGTTTTTACATCGCGCCAGTTAGCAATAACTGCAACGTAGATTGCGTGGGCGGCAGCGACGCAGACAAATAACAAGTGGGTGTACAATCCCAGTGTTGCTGTGCCTGCATAAAGCGCCCAGGAAAGAACAAGGGCGATCGCATTTTGAGTTGACTCAGGGCGCATTGCTCGCAGCAAGGCTGCACTGGATAGAATAGTAGTTACCGTCCACAAACTGTACTGTCTTGCTTCTTGGGCAAATAGGATGTGGTAGGGAGAAATTGCGAAAATTGCGATCGCCATCCACGCTACGGCTGAAGATTCAAATAACTCCCAAGCCAGCCAATAAATTGCGGGAAATACTAGCAGGCTAATCACCGCGGCCAAACTTCTCATTGCTGCAACGGAACTGCCGAACCACTGCGCCCAATATCGCGCTAGTACGTAATACAGAGGGGGGTGTTGGGGGTCTTCTGTTGCTAAAGAATTCAGGGTATCGCTTAAAGTTTTTTCGGAATTTATCTGCTGATATTTTTGTAAATCCGAGGGCGAGGTTATTTTCTGGTACGAAATTTGTTTGATTATTTCGGCTTCGGTGTAGCCCGAAACTCTCAAAGAAGTATATGTTTCGTCGATCCAGTAAAATTTGCGATCGAGATTGGCGAATCGAAATAAAATGCCTATGACTAATACAATAACAATCGCAAAAACCCACCAATTTCGGAAAACTTTACAACTCATTAACCTATACAATTTATTAACTCTAGTCATTACACCTCACCAGAAAAGCAAGTTTGGAACAGGCAAGATGCCTGTTCCACAATAATTATTGGAGAGGTCTATTAGTCAAAAGTGTTTAATCATTAACTGCTAACCAATGACTAATGACTAATGACTAATGAAAACCATCAACTGACAACTGACAACTGTTAACCATCAACCGTCAACCGTCAACCGTCAACTGTCAACTGACTAATCCACTCCTTCAATCGGCGCAAAACCCTGCCGCTGAATATTTTCGGTTATTGTGCGGGGTTCGAGGAATTGCAGCAAATAATCCGGGCCGCCGGCTTTGGAACCAACTCCCGAAAGTTTGAATCCTCCGAAGGGTTGCCGCGATACCACAGCGCCGGTAATTCCGCGATTTATGTACAGATTTCCGACTTCAAAATCGGCTTGGGCGCGATCGATATGTGAAGGTGTGCGAGAATACAATCCGCCGGTTAAAGCAAAATTCGTACCGTTAGCAATCGTAATCGCTTCGTTGAAATTCTTTGCCCGAATCACCGACAACACCGGGCCAAAAATTTCTTCTTGGGCGATAGTTGCTGTGGGCGATACTTCCGTAACAATGACTGGGCCGACAAAATAACCGGTTTCCGGTGCCGGCATTTCTAAAGCTATTTTAGCTTCGGCGCGGCCTGTTTCGATGTATTCACGGATGCGCGACTGGGCGCTGGCATCGATCACAGGGCCGACTTGAGTGCCGGGATTTTCTGCTGGGCCGACATTGAGCGATCGCGTCGCTTCTACCAATCTTGCCACAAAATTATCGTACACCGATTCGACTACAATTACTCGCGAACAAGCGGAACATTTTTGGCCACTGTATCCAAATGCTGAATAAACTACGCCTGCAACTGCTTGGTCTAAATCCGCACTTTCATCGACAATAATTGCATTCTTGCCGCCCATTTCCGCAATTACTCGTTTCAGGTGTTTTTGTCCTGGTTGCAAAATCGCAGCAGCGGCATAAATCTGACAGCCAACTTCCTGAGAACCGGTGAAAGTAATCATGTGAACGTCGGGGTGTTTCACCATGTAAGCGCCGACGGTTGAACCTTTGCAAGGCACGTATTGAAATACGCCTTTGGGAATGCCAGCTTCTAGCAAAATTTCTGTTATTTTCGCTGCAATTACTGAGGAAAATTCCGCAGGTTTGAGCAAAGTACAATTGCCTGCCACCAGCGATGCAACTGTCATGCCTACAGGAATTGCGAGGGGGAAATTCCAAGGAGAAATAATCAGAGAAATGCCGCGCGGCTGATAAGTATAGCGGTTGGTTTCTCCGGCTACGTCGTAATTTTTTCCTTGTTCCAACCGTTCCATTTCGTCGGCGTAGTAGCGGCAAAAATCAATAGCTTCGGAAACTTCGGCATCGCATTCTCTGACGGGTTTGCCGACTTCAAACACCATCCAAGCTGACAGTTCGTGCCGCCGCTGTTCCATCAATTCTGCGGCTTTTCGGAGGACGCCGGCGCGCTGTCGGACGGGGGTTTTTCGCCAACTGGTGGAGGCTGCTTTTGCTGCTTCAAGGGCTTGTTTGGCCTGTTCTTCGGAAAGCAATCCGATTTTGCCGACTACTTCTGTGGGATTGGAAGGGTTGAGGGAATTAACTGTGGTTTCGGTGTTTTGGTACTCGCCATCGATTAGGGGTAAGTAGGTTTTGCCTAGGTTGGCGCGCACTGATTTGATGGCTGTTTCTGCTTGTTGCCGCAATTTGGTATTGGCGTAGTCTGTATCGGCGACGTTGGGGAATACTTTGCTGTAAACTAGCTGGTCGTTGCCATTAGCAACTGGTGCGGCTAATAATTGTTCGATCGGCATTTCTTCGGAACTTTGCCGGATAAACGAACTGTTGGCGGTATTTTCCAGCAATCGGCGGATCAAATAAGCCATTCCAGGCAATAAGTCGCCGTAGGGGCAGTAGACTCGGACGCGATAACCCCGATCGACCAAAAGCTTAGCCAATTTGTCCCCCATGCCATACAGTACCTGCATTTCAAAGCGGCGGCGTGGTATATTGAGAGTTTCGGCAATGGCGATCGCCCTGGCTTGCGATCGTACATTATGACTGCCAATTGCTGCATACAAATATTCGTGATTTTCTAGCAGCAACTGCGTCATCTGCTCGAAATTTGCATCAGTAGCAACTTTGTCATTGTAGACAGGCTGCGGCCAATCTTTCTGCATCGCTTTGATAGTTTCCTGATCCCAGTAAGCGCCTTTTACCAGCCGCACTGTTACCGGATTTCCGCGTTTTTTTGCCCAGGCAATAACGTCTTGTAAATCTTGCTTGCTGTCGCGCAAATATGCTTGCAACGTGATACCGATATCCGTGCGACTGCGAAACTCTTCCTCTAACAATAAGTCTTTGAGAATGCTCAGAGTTAAACTCTTATAGGCGTACTGTTCCATGTCGAAGTGAACGGCAGTTCCCAACTCTTGGGCGCGGCGCAATAACAGGCGAATTCTCTCGCTGACTTTCTCCTCGCTGCCTTTAGCATCCAGCGGGTCAAACTGAGAATAAAAAGCTGTTAATTTTACCGATACTTGCACTCGCGGCAAAGTTTCATCATCAGCTTTGTCAATTGCATCTACCTGCGACCAATTTTTTGCTGCCTTCGCCAGTTCCTCCATCAATTCCAAATAGCGGTTAAGATAAATTTGCGCCTCAGTTTCAGTGATGACAGCTTCCCCCAAAAGGTCAACTGTAAAACCCATTTTATCTTTGCGAAGTCGCTCTAAGGTTTTAATTACCTGCTTGATATTTTCCCCAGAAATATACTTGTGTGCCAAAGTTTCCACCGCAGGCGCAACCGTCGTCGCGGCCAATTGTCCAGGAATCGACTCAGCGTTAGTAAAATTGAGCAATTTTTTCAAAGCTTCGGGCAATTCTACCTCTTCAGCGGTCAGGTATTCTTGCAGGTGGCGGGCAATTTCCGGCTTGCTGCGGAGTGCCGGCAAACAGTCGATGAATCGAAACAATTGCACCCGCAGTCCGGGGCTAGCCATCGCCCAATCCATCAGTTTGTCGTCCCAGCGCATTTGGTCTTGCAGTTGACCAAAAAACGATCGCTTTTTGTCTTGAGTTGCCTTCAGGATTTCTTTAGCTATTTCCTGAGTCTTTGCTTCGTAGATGCTTGGAGATACTTGTGCGACCATTGGTAATTAGTAATTGGTAATTGGCGGGGCGGGTTGATATATTTGGCAACTACCGCCCGATACGATTATACTTACTATTTTACTTCTATTTTAACAACGTAGTTTGCTTGGCGATCGCCTGAAATTTCAATAGTATAATCGCCACTACTGGCTAGTTGAGCTTGCCACTGACCTGTGCCATCAGCAGTACCTAAATTTTCGCCGTTAGGAGCAATAATTGCTGCGCTAACTTGACCTTCTTGAACCTTTATTGTCATGCTTTGGCCGCTATTGCACTCCAGTAAGTAGCGCCTGGATATGTTGGCTCGCAAACTATTGCTCAGAGTAGTTCCCGTAGCACCAGCTTGAAAGTAAACTCGCTCGGTTACAGGGGTTTCAACCGCAGTGGGAGAAGCAGAAGGAGAAGGCAACAGCAACGGCGACGGTGACGGCGAAGTAAGTTGGGGAACGCCAGACACAGAGGGTATTTGAGTGGGACGGGGCGACGGATAGATTGTGGCGGGCAGTCGAGTTCCAGGTGCTGGGGGAAGTCCGGGCCGGCGGTTGGCGGGCGCTGTTGCGACGGTTGGAGGGCTTTGGGGGAGGGGTACGTCAGCGGGCAGTCTGATTTGAAGGTTCGCTCTTTCCTGATACATTTTCCACCCTAGCAAACTGCCGAGACTAAGGACGGAACCGACTAACATTCCGCTGAGAAAAACTGCTAAAATTTGCCACTTTCGGGCTGGTTTTGGTTCGGGGTTGGCAAGTGGAATTGTTGGAGGCGGATAACTTGTAATTTGAGTTGTTTCCGGCGTACTATCGGCGGCAACTGTAATTGTTTCGGCTGCGTCGATTGGCGCTGAAATCTCTTCGGGCGCGGCAATTTCTGCGGGAGTTTCTGCTGATGCGGAAGTTGAATCGGCCCTGGCAATTTCACTGCGATCGAACTCATCGCTGGTAGGAGAAATTGTTTCCGGTTGCTGAGTCAAAATTTGTTTTTTTTCCTGTTCGTCGCTCATGGGGCTAAATTTATTTTACAAAGACCGCTTTTATACATTTTACGTTACTGGTGCGATCGCCTGCACCGATACGGCAAGGCCCTTGACAAAATGCCGTCCATGTCGATCGAGAAATCTGTCGGCAAGGGCGATCGCAATTTACCCATTTTCGGTAAATATTGAGCACAAATTGCGATCGCAACTTACTACCGGACTCAATTATTAGGCAAAGACTGCCAAAAAGGCCGCTCTTCAGGCTTCCTCACAGTATTCGTCGCCGACTGCACGTTTCCTTTCAATTCTTGATAATACCTGTCATCCAGAAAACTAACGCTGACGCCAGCAGGAAGCAGCAATTGGCGCAATCTTTCCTGAGTGTAATCTACACCGTCAATCATTGGCCCGCGCGGATTTGAAACTAACAACTTGCCGTTAACTGGCACCGAATTGACCATATTTGGCCACCAAGCATAACCGCTGTAGCCAAACATCGCCGGAACTTGAACAATTTGGTCGTCTCCGAGTAAAAACTCTCTTTTCAACTTCTCTATAATCGGATTAAGTTTCTGATTTTGCAAATAGAGATTGTGTTGAATTAAAGCACGGTTTTTCAAGGCGTCGCTGACAGTTGTTTGAGTGCTCAAACCACGATTGATCGCCACATCGCCGTAACCTCTTCCCTCCAATTCTTCCAACAGCTTAACTCCGGCTTCGGGACTGGCGATCGCCATTACATATTGTCCGGGAGTTTGAGTGGGAATAAAATTGATAATTTCATCGACTTGGCGAGTCAAAAGCCAAGAAGTATCAATATCCACTGGGGGCCCTTGAATTCTCTGAGCTTGAATAAAATCAAGTACCTCTGGATTAAAACTAGCATTTCCCGAATTCCCATAATAAACTCGACCCATTGGGTGTCCGGGAATCGGCGGTGTCACCTGCAAGTTGCCGTATCCGTCAGACCACTGACTTACAGGGTCTAAAGAACGTGGATTGCCAATTTTTACTACTTTCCAATCCCGGTTTTGAGTTGATTTAATAGGCGGGTTTTTCTCTGGCTCACTATTGCTTTTTAGGGCTACATTAAACTGGCGTATCTCCGATTCTTCAGGGAGTTGAACGAATCCGTTTTTCTGGGTATCTTGCATCCAAGTGCGATCGCCCTGGAGAATTTTTACTTTAGCGCCGGTGGGTTCTACTGCTTGTTTTAGTTGCGAGATAAATTCGCTGTTTACCGCGCCTCTGTCGCTGACCTGAACTTCGGTTACTGGTGCTGTATTGGGCGCTATCATCCAAGGGCTAACGCCCATTTGGATTGTTGTGGAGACGATTTCTTGACCGTTGTTTTGGGCAGTTGCTTTGAGATTAACAGTGCCGTTCCAATTGCGATCGGCAAATTGTTTGGCTTCCACACCTAAAACAATATTCGTGCTAAAAACTAGAGGTTTAGCACCGGATATATCTACAGGTTGCCAGCCGTCGCCCGTCTTCTGAAAAACGCTGATGTGAGGGCTAGCAATGCTATCAGCCGTGATAAATAACTGAGAGGTTTTGAAGTTCTCAGACAGTGTTAAGTTAACTTGAGAAAGCATTGCTGCACGGCGGGGAGCGCTAACTTTCGTTTGTTTCCAAGTCGGTATCTTGCCGCGATCGTTATTGCGATCGTTAAATAAAATTAGCGCGCCCTTGGACAAAGACCATTGTTCTTTTCCGGCGTCGTCTTGCTCGTTAATTTGGCCATCTCTGTTAGTATCTCCCGCAAAGAAAAAGTTCGACGGGGACGCAGCAGGCGTAACTAGGGCGGGAGTTGGTGTTGCAGTTGATTCAGGAGTTGGTTGAGAAGTTGCTTGCTGATTTCTCTCTAACTCTTGTCTTTCAAGTTCTTGTCTGGCTAATTCTTGTCTGGCTAACTCTTGCCTTTCAAGTTCTTGTCTGGCTAACTCTTGCCTTTCAAGTTCTTGTCTTTCAACTTCTTGTCTGGCTAATTCTTGCCTTTCAAGTTCTTGTCTTTCAACTTCTTTTCTGGCTGCTTCTTGCCTTTCAAGTTCTTTCCTAGCTAACTCTTGCCTTTGGAATTCTTGCCTTTCAAGTTCTTTTCTGGCTAACTCTTGCCTTTGAAATTCTTGCCTTTCAAGTTCTTTTCTGGCTGCTTCTTGCCTTTCAATTTCTTTTCTAGCTAATTCTTGCTTTTCAAACTCTTGCCTTTCAATTTCTTTTCTAGCCCGGTCTTTTTTCTCTTGCTCTTTTCTCTCTATTTCTCGACGAGCAAATTCTTTTTTCTCTTGCTCTTTGCGGGTTCGCTCTCTGATCTCTTCTTCCTCGGCTCTAATTTTCTCAACAGATCGTGCGACTTGCATTTCATAGGTAGCGACACTGAGGTTTCCTTGATATTCGATGGTTTTGTCGATCGCCCGTTCAGCCAAAAAAGAACCGTGGGGAATGAGTCGGAGGTTATTGATAGCCAATTGCCAAAAGCGTTGCGACTCTTCCCAAGTAGCGGGATCAGCTTTAGAAGTGCGTCCAATGACGACGGCTTGGGAGGCAATTCTAGCAGCTTCGTCCCAATTATTTTTGGCTTGTTTTTCTATTTGAATCTGATTTTGAACGTTTTGGAGTTGCTGCGTCAGAGTTTCGGATTGGTGGCGGGGGCTTTCTGGTTGCCAATATTCTGGGGAAAACAGACTGCTGTCGGGAGTTTGGGCAAGTTTATCTAATTGTACCTTGAGCCGATCGCGCAATTTGTAGAGTTCCGGCAGCGATTGCGGAGTGTCGCCGTCTGGCTGTCGCGCGGAGAGTGCGAGTTGGTAGTTTAGGGAAGGTTGAGCGAGTGTTGCGGGGATTGCAACCCAAATTATACCGATGACGACACCGAAAGCATTGATAATGGCGATCGCAATATATTTAACCAAGCGCATATAGTTTATCCTCAGACACCCAAATGATTTTACCTAATCTGGGGATAAATGGGGAATTTAATTGTAAGATTTTAGGATGGGTTTGGGCGATGGCTGGGAGCTCCGCAAGCTACGGCTTTTTTTCAGCTTTGGGGACGTACCACCCGAATCAATTTGCCACTCAATGTTTCTTCAACCGAAATAGCCTCATTAATTCGGGTCGCCTGTCTTTCCCAGTTGCTATCTTGAGTACAAATGATAATACCAGTATGGTCTGGTTGTGAGCGATGCAGTCGAATGAAATCCCCTCGATTGAGAGTCAAAACTGCTCGCTCATTACTCACTGCAAAAGCCAATACATCCTCATCAGGAATTCCTAATCCTGCGTTTCCGGCTTCTTGAACTGTTAAAACATCATGACCTAAAGGTCGCAGAAACTCAACTACTGGCAACGGATACTGTTCGTCTGCATAAATTCGTGCCATGTTTTAGGCTTCCTCATTTTCTTTGATTGCTTGTTCAATTTCGTCTGGGTAAGCATCAGCATAAGCCCAAGCATTGACTAAATCAGCCGCAGTCAAATGGGGATAGCACTTAAAAAGTTCAGCATCGCTGCATCCGAGACGGCGATAACCCACAAGTACCCAAACTTGTATGCGAGTATTGCCGACACAGGCATCACCGCCACACACGCCGGGAGTTTTTTTAATGCCTATAGCACCAGTGCTTAAGGTTTGAAGTAAAATTTCTATAGCCGCTGCTTTGTCGGCTGAATTTAAGGATGCTAGATCAATTTTTAATTCGGTGAGTGTCATTATTTACTATCCCATTTTTACAGATAGAATATCCTAGCTAAATTATAACGCTTTATCCACTTGCTTCACCTCTTCCAAGGTTAGCCCCAGCACCTCTGCGATTTGCTCGTCGCTCAAGCCAAACTGCCGCAACTGACGAATTTTTTCAATTTTGGCTTCATCCTTTGCCTGCTGAAAGTCAGGATTTTTAGGCGGATTTTCATCTGGGGTCGCAGTAGGGCGATCGGAACAAACATTGATATAGCCAATAATGTTGCTATTACCAATAGTACAATCCGAGATATTCAGATTTCCTTGCCGATCGAGAACAGATTTAAGATTACCTTTATCAACAGGTTCATCAAAGGTATCAGATAACATTTGTAAAAGTTCGTAACCCACATCTTTAACGTGACCTTGTGTAAGACGATAAGTATCTGCAATCTCAGTATACTTCTGTTGCTTCAGTGTTCCCTCGATAATTCCGCGCTGCAAGTCATTTAGACGTTTGCCTGTCTTGGCATAGACAACTTTATCTACAAATTCCAATACCTGGTGAATGTCCATCAGCATAAATGTGAGAGAACTGGCGTTATTATACCCGACTTTATCCGTCTATATCCGTCCAGATCCGACTTGCACATCAAAGGTTAAAAAAGATCCGTCTTTTTCCGCTTTTCAGATTGTGAGAGAAAAGTTTACTATATGGAAATTACAAAATGTTCATGCACTATTCAGTACGCAAGCCACATGATTACTGCATTAGAGACGCAATGGCAAGAACTACTGAACTTGTTCCGTTTGTCAGATAGCTTAACAGAACAAGTTTTGATTCAGCGGATCGAGGCTATCGATCTTCCTGACAACCTTTGTCATGCACTAATATGCTCGATCGAGGGTAACAATAGAATAATAAATGAGTATTTATTTGACCTACCAGTTACCTATCAACAACCTGTTGCATGGATAGCTCCTGTAATAATTAATAGTCATAAGCGCTATGCGTGGATGATAGGTCGAATTTCATCCGAGGTTTCAGAAGTACGTTTTAAGTTTGATATCGCAAGTGCTAGAGTACGTGATGACTCAATACTCATGTGCAGGCATGAGCCAAAGCCAGTTATGTTTATTGAGCCAATTGCAGTATCAGACTTTAGTGAATCAGTAGTGTCTCAGGGTGTTGAAACTACCAATACTGTTGATGATTTTGCTGTTTTTCAAGTTGGTTATAAAGAAAGTAATGGAGATATTGAAGATTTCGATCAACGGTTAGTCCTCAATGCTACCCTTCTTGAACAGAACTTCAATACTGCAATCAGGAGGGGGGACAAAGTTATTTATGGATTACGAGAAGTAGATAAGTCGCTGTTGGATCAGCAAGCAAAGCTACTTGCAATTTTGCACGCTGAAGGACACAATCGAGGTCATTTTGCTGGTTGTTGGCCATTCGATAAATCCAAGAGTTGCCTACTTCATGAGGCTGTAGAGGAATTTCGTGCTTGTCTTAATGCTATTAGGTGGGCAGAACATCTTGACTTGACCACCGATCAAGCAGATATATTCGCATTTAGTGTATTTGCGATCAGATTTTTTCATTATGGATATAGAGCTTATGTAGAGCCGATCAAGACCCATCAAAGCATTCGAGAAACTTCAGTGGGATTGATGTTTTTTCAAACACTTTATGAAGCTGGTGTATTTTGTATCGATCCCAACAAAAAAATATTTCATCACTTTGAACTGACTCAGTTAAGACCAGCTTTAATTGCAGCGGCCCACAAACTTAATCAACAAGAGTTTGAAGCACGAAGTCAAGGAACTGATGGATTACGCCAAGTTGGTCGATATTGGTATCAACTTGCTTATCCAAATAGTAATCTTTCGCCAGAAGCGCAATCTATCTACACTCACTTGCGCGAAAGCTCAATAGCTTAATCACATGGCGAAGTCAAAGTATTCGTCAATCCAAGTCATTTATTGGATTGGCGGATGTTCAAAAGTAAAAAAGGAGTCAAAAATGAGTAATCAAAAGCACGAAGAGCTAGACATGAATGAGTTGAATGAACTTACACCATTCGGTCTGGATGTTTACAAGACTCAGGAAAAGTTTACAAGTGGCAATATTTTTGTCAAAACTCATGTTTTGGAGTCGGCAAAACCACTACAACCTTGGCATAGTCAGGGGGATAATACGTTAAAATCGGAGGAAGCATCTGGTTCTGAGTCTTAATTGAGTCAAGAAAACTTGAGTCAAGAAAACTAGATCGTGGAGGGAGAACTTCAATTTCTACTGGATACTGGAGTTCTCCCTTATATATCCAAAGCTATTATAATATATAGAATTTATTAATCGTCGTTAATGTCTGAATTAGAAAAAGGTCTAGCCGCTTTTAATACCCAAGATTATACCCAAGCCTTTATCTTGTTAAAACCGCTAGCAGAACAGGGAAATGCTGAAGCCCAGTGCATCATTGCGAGTATGTACCATTTAGGATTAGGTCGAGAAAAGAGGATATTAGAAGCAATTAAATGGTACATCAAATCCGCCGAGCAAGGCTATGGTGTTGCCTCAAACAATTTAGCAGGAATTTATCTGTGCGGTGCTGATGGTGTAGCCGCCGATCGCACTGAAGCAGAAAAATGGTTTCAAACAGCCAGAAAACAAGGATTTTCACATACACCAATCTCCAGTGAATATGTGAACCAAGCTAGCATTGGATAAAAAAATCGCCCAAAATAAAAACCCGGTTTATCCAAAAAACCGGGCTTAATCATCAGCGTTAATCAGCGTTAATCTGCGGTTGCAAAATCCTACAACTGCTTCACCTCAGCCACCAACTTCGCAACCACATCCTTAGCACTACCAAACAACATCATCGTCTTATCCTTATAAAACAACTCATTGTCAACACCCGAAAAACCAGCACTCATCCCGCGCTTAATCACGATCGTATGTTTAGCCTTATCAACCTCCAAAATCGGCATCCCATAAATCGGGCTCGCCGTATCGTGACGCGCCGCCGGATTCACCACATCATTCGCACCAATTACTAAAGCGACATCCGTCTCTTCAAACTGCGGATTGATATCGTCCATATCGTACAACTGCGGATAAGGCACGTTTGCTTCCGCCAACAACACATTCATGTGCCCCGGCATCCGCCCAGCCACCGGGTGAATCGCGTATTTCACGTCAACACCCATTTTTTCCAAACCGTCGGCTAACTCGCGTACTGCGTGCTGGGCTTGCGCTACAGCCATCCCGTAACCAGGAATAATTACCACCGATCGCGCATAGCCTAACATCATCGCACTTTCTTCGAGATTGATGCTGCGAACAGTTTTGTCAGTAACACCAGCAGCCCCAGCAGCACCCGCAGCACTTCCGCCACCGCTACCAAAGGCGCTAAACAGCACACTACCCAAGGATCGATTCATCGCCTTGCACATGATTTGCGTCAAAATAATCCCCGACGCGCCCACCAATGCACCGGCAATAATCAGCATATTGTTCATCAAAATGAACCCAGCCACACTCGCCGCAATCCCCGAATAAGAGTTAAGCAGCGACACCACCACGGGCATATCGCCACCGCCAATCGGTAGCACAAACATGATTCCCAGAATATTGGAAATCGCCACCAAAGCTAGGAATACCGGCACATTTTCGGGATTCGTCAGCATATAACCGCTGCCGGCTAAAAGTGCGATCGCCAGCATGGCATTAAACGGCTGTTGCAGCGGAAACGTCATCGGCGCACCCGGTAGCAATTCTTGCAGCTTTGCAAACGCCACAAGGCTACCAGTGAAAGTAATTCCGCCGATTAATACGCCCAAAAGGATCGTGATTGTCGCATCGGGAGTTGGCGATTCCGGGATGCTGAGATAGCGCCAGAATTCCCCCACAGCAACGAGTGCAGAAGCCGCGCCCCCGAAACCGTTAAGCAAACCCACCATCTGCGGCATATCCGTCATCGCGACGGTTTTCGCCATAATTGTTCCCACAATGGAACCGATGATGATGCCGATAGCAATCAATTCGTAGCTGATAACTTGCTTTTCGAGTAAAGTACCGGCGATCGCAATAAACATCCCGATCGCAGCTAACACGTTTCCTTGACGCGCAGTAGCCGGGGAGCCCAATTGTTTCAAACCGACGATAAATAAAGATGCGGCCACTAGATAGCCTAGCTGAATGCCACTGGGTAGAAAATCGCTCACGCTTTAACCTCTTTTTTCTTGAACATTTGCAGCATTCGATCGGTTACTAAGAAACCGGCGACAACGTTAATTGTGGCCAGGGCGATCGCGATCGTCCCCAAAATCGAAGTAACAGTCACATTTCCCTGGCCCGAAATCAGAATTGCGCCTAAAACTGCAATTCCCGAAATCGCATTCGATCCCGACATCAAAGGTGTGTGCAGCGTCGGCGGGACTTTATTAATTACTTCAAATCCCACAAACGACGCTAGAGTAAACACCACTAAACCTGCAATCAATCCTTCTGCCATAACAATTGGTAATTGGTAATTGGAAATAACTCGTTTCCGGTTGTGTCCGCCAGTCATCCCTTTATGATTCGGCGGTTGAAACCGCTACTACACAAACGAAGTCTGCGGAGGCAGACTAAGAAATAACAAGAGAATCTGATTAGTCCGCGGAGGCGGACATTGTTTGTGTAGCCGCGATTTCAATCGCCGGGATATTTTTGTTTGTGTAGCCGCGATTTCAATCGCCGGGATATTTTCATGAACCATCTAATTGACTACGGATGCTTGAGCAGCCAAAGCATCCCGAACTCGCTGGTTGCTAATTTCGCCATCGCGGGCGACACAAGAACCAGCAATGATATCATCTTCAAAATTCAAATTGAGTTCCTGATCTTTCAGCATCAACTGAACTAAAGCCGAGATATTCTTCGAGTAAGTTTCGCTAGCGTGTACCGGCATCGACGAGGGCACATTAATCGGGCCGATAACATTAACGCCGTTCCATTCAACATCTTTCCCCGCTTCAGAACATTCGCAATTGCCGCCTTGTTCGGCCGCGAGGTCAACAATTACCGATCCGGGCTTCATTTGAGAAACCATTTCTCTAGTAACTAAAATAGGTGCTTTTCTGCCAGGAACTTGAGCAGTTGTAATCACTACATCGGAAGCGCTGACGTGTTGAGTCAGGACTTGGCGGGTGTATTCTTTGGCGGCTTCTGATAACTCTTTTGCGTAACCACCGGCGGCGACTGTTTCTTCCTTGAGTTCGACATCAACGAATTTAGCGCCCAAGCTTTGTACTTGTTCTTTGGTTTCTGGGCGGATGTCAAAGGCTTCGACGACTGCGCCCAAACGTCGCGCTGTCGCGATCGCCTGTAAGCCCGCAACGCCTACTCCCATCACCAATATTTTCGCGGGGCGAATGGTACCCGCCGCCGTTGTCAGCATTGGGAAATATTTCGGCAATGCACAAGCTGCAATCAGTACGGCTTTGTAACCGGCGACGTTGGCCTGGGATGACAGTGCATCCATGCTTTGAGCGCGGCTGGTGCGCGGGATCATTTCCATGCTGAATGCCGTTACTTGGCGATCTGCCAACCGCTGCACTAAAGCCGGATTTCCCAAAGGATTCAAAAATCCGATGAAAACTCCTCCTTCGCGAAGTTGATGAACTTCTGATTCTTGCAATTCCCCGATTTTGACGACGACATCGGCTTCGCCCCACAGCGTAGCGGTATCACCGATAACACGAGCTCCGGCTTCTTCGTAAGCAAGATCCGAGAAAAAGGATTTTGCGCCGGCACCGGCCTCTACCCAAACTTCGACGCCTTGTTTGACTAATCGGGCTACAGCGTCGGGTACTAAGGCTACCCGGCGTTCCTCTGCTTGGACTTCTTTGGCGATCGCTAATTTCATTAACTCTCCTTTACTCTAGACATAGACAGGGCGGTTGAAACCGCACGCATACATGGCGGTTGAAACCGCGCCTGGACGAGACAGGGCGGTTGAAACCGCCAGAAAGTCAGACAAAACCTGCCGACGCAGGTTGAAATTCAAATTTCCCAGTCCGCGGAGGCGGACATCGTTTGTGTAGGCGCGATTTCAATCGCTGGCTGTTTTTCCCAGTCCGCGGTTGAAATCGCTTCTGGCTTCTCACGTTGATACTAAAGCCGATCGCCAAAAATACACTCGCTTCTTTAACTTGTCTTATAGATTCAAATTCGCTAAATTGTTAAATTTGCAGCCGAGCATGATAAAATAAAACGCTGCCTAATTCTGTAGTTTGAATGTCAGTTGTCAGTATTACACAAAAAAAAATTGATTGAACTCGGGCGATCGCACTCATCAAATTGCCAAAACAATCGCTATATTAAAGGCATTCATTGCAAATTGCCCGCAGTAAATATTTAAGGTTCCATTCTAATTTTGGTCAGAGGAGCGATTATGAGACGATTATTTTCAGCACTAGCAGTTACAGGTTGTTTGCTGACAGGCTTACCCGCCATCAGTTTAGCCCAGTCGATGCCCGGATTCACAATTTTCGGCGGCCCCGATCGCGCCAACCAATTAAACTATCGCTTGGATTACGGCAAAGCCGGGATGAGCGGCGACAGATACCGGCTACGAATTCCTTCCAAAAAAGTAAGTCTGGCGATCGCCCAACTGAATATTTCCTATCCAGACTATTACAAAGGCGAATTCGACCAAAAAGACATTAAAGTGCGCGTCAAAGACAAAACAATAGAATTGCAAGAAGTAATCTGGGACAAAGAAAATCGATTCATAGAAATTTATCCCACAGAGCCAATTCCTGCCGGTAGCAACGTTGAAGTTGTGCTCTCCAACGTCAGAAACCCCAGTCCCGGCGGAATGTACCATTTCAACGTCCGCATCCGCACTCCAGGGGATGTTCCATTGATGCGTTACCTGGGGACTTGGCTGTTAAGCATTGAGTGAGGGAAGGGCACAAACCGAGTTTGTTTCGACAAAATACGCGGTAACAGCCCGCAAATTCCCCAAAAAACCCGGTTTCTGAGCAACCCGCGATCGGCCAGAAACCGGGCTTTTTGTCGAAAAATACGCGGTAACAGCGGCCAAATTCCATAAAAAACCCGGTTTCTGTGATGGGAGTTCATAAATCCTGAATACTCAAATCTCCACAAATACTTCAAAAGTATTATTTTTGGGTGATCGGACTCCAAAATCAACGAGCATCCTCTATACCTTAAGAAGGAGCAAACAACCCAGTTAAATTCCCCATTCGATTGGGGGATGCAAGGCGGAGGGAGACTCCGCTATAAACAATAAGTACAAAGGTTTTTAGGCGATTGTGAAAATCAATAGCCCAGAGGCGCTACCTACAAAATGTTTACCAATCAAATAGGATTGCTCGATCCGTACTGATACATGAATCTACAAGCAAAAATCAAATCCATAAAACTTCCTCCGGCCCTCAAATCTCGAAATTATCGCCTATTTTTTGCAGGACAAGGCATCTCACTCATTGGCAATTGGATGACCCAAGTCGCTACTATTTGGCTTGTCTACCATTTAAGCGATTCACCTTTGATGCTGGGCGTAGTCGGATTTACCAGTCAAATCCCCACATTAATTTTACTGCCTTTTGCAGGAGTTTTAATCGATCGCTGGAACCGGCACAGAGTCATAATTGCCACTCAAGTATTAGCAATGGTTCAATCCTTAGCCCTAGCATTTTTAGCGCTAACAGGAGTCGTGAACATCTGGCAAATCCTGGTATTGAGTTTCTTTCAAGGGGCAATTAATGCGTTTGACGCACCAGCACGACAAGCTTTCGTGCCCGAAATCGTAGACAAAAAAGAAGACTTAGCAAATGCGATCGCCCTCAACGCTTCCATGTTCAACGGAGCCAGATTGATCGGGCCGGCAATTGCAGGTTTGCTGATAGCTACAATCGGCTCTAGTTATTGTTTCCTGATTGACGGAATCAGCTACATCGCCGTAATTGCAGGCTTATTAGCGATGAAAATCAAGCCGCGCCAAATTCCCGAAACTAATACAAAACCCTTACAAAGATTAAAAGAAGGATTCGTTTACGCCTTCGGCTTTCCGCCGATTAGAGCAATTCTCCTCTTATTATCATTAGTCAGCTTCGCCGGAATGTCACACACAGTATTAGTCCCAATTTTTGCCACAAAAATACTCCACGGCGACGCACAAACCCTCGGCTTTTTGATGGCAGCTTCTGGAGTCGGAGCATTTTCAGGCGCGATTTATTTAATTGGACGAAAAAGTGTCGTCGGTATCGGCAAATTAATTGCTATTTCCCCCGCCGTCATGGGATTCGGACTGATCGGTTTTGGTTTATCCCGAGTCTTGTGGCTGTCATTAATCATGATGTTATTCGTGGGGTGGGGTTTCATCATCCAATTTGCAGCAGGAAACACATTCTTGCAAACAATTGTAGAAGACGACAAACGCGGCAGAGTAATGAGCATCTACACAATGGCATTTTTTGGAGTCACACCATTTGGCAATTTAGTAGCCGGCGGATTGGCCAATTATATCGGCTCTCCCAACACAGTCATACTTGGCGGTATAATTTGTATTTTAGCAGCGGTAGTTTTTAGCAAACAGTTGCCCGCTTTAAAACACTTAGTCAGACCAATTTATCAAAAAATGGGTTTAATTTCCTAAAAAATTGATAAACTTCTCTCCTTCTTGACTCCCCTCTCTTTCTCTGCGCCCTCTGCGCCCTCTGCGGTTAAAACATCCAAATTAATTACACAAGATGCAAAACCAATGGCAAATACCAGTGCAATTCCCCAACAGCAAAGCGACGATCGCGTTCCCTTAAAAACCTGGATCGGCGTCATGGCAACAATGATCGGCGCTTTCATGGCGGTTTTGGACATCCAAATCACCAACGCTTCTATCAAAGATATTCAAGCAGCTTTAGGCGCAACTTTAGAAGAAGGTTCTTGGATTTCCACCTCTTATCTAGTCGCAGAAATTGTCGTAATTCCGCTGACGTGTTGGCTATCGCAGGTGTTCTCTGTTCGCCGCTACATCTTGGTAAATGCCGCTTTCTTTGTATTCTTTTCCATGTGCTGCGCTTGGGCGTGGGATTTGAGTTCAATGATTGTGTTTCGGGGGTTGCAGGGATTGACTGGTGGGATTTTAATTCCGATGGCTTTTACGTTTTTGCTAACAAATTTGCGCCCAAAAAGCAACCAGTCGGCATGGCGATGTTTGCCCTGACAGCTACTTTTGCACCATCCATCGGGCCGACATTGGGAGGTTTGCTGACGGAGAATTACGGCTGGCAATATGTCTTTTATTTAAATTTGGTTCCGGGGCTGCTGCTGCTAGCAGGTGTGTGGTATGCCGTCGCCCCGACGCCGATGCGGCTCGAACTGCTAAAAGGGGGCGACTGGTGGGGAATTGCCTCAATGGCGATCGGCCTGGGTTCCCTGCAAGTTGTGTTAGAAGAAGGCAGCCGCAAAGACTGGTTTAGTTCTGATTTGGTTTTGCGTTTAAGCATAGTTTATGCCATATTTATCAGCGCTTTTTTCTGGATTGAACTAACTAGAAAAAAACCGTTTATTAACCTACGATTATTGAGTCGCCGCAATTTCGCTTTAGCAACTGTTGTGAATGTTTCTTTGGGGGTGGGATTGTACGGTTCGGTATTCATTTTGCCCCTGTATTTAGGTCAGATTCAGCAGTATAATGCCATGCAAATTGGCGAGGTGATTATGTGGGGCGGCGTGCCGCAGTTATTCCTCGTGCCGATGGTGCCGAAATTGATGCAGCGAATCGATCTGCGGCTGATGATTGGCATCGGTGTGAGTTTGTTTGCGGTGAGTTGTTTTATGAATGCCAGCATGACTCACGAGACGGGCATCGATCAGTTGCGTTGGTCGCAATTAGTGCGAGCATTGGGACAGCCTTTAATTATGGTACCGCTGTCAACTATTGCCACGGCTGGTATGGAGAAACACGAGGCTGGTTCGGCTTCTGGTTTGTTTAATATGATGCGAAATATGGGAGGTTCGATGGGGATTGCGGCCCTAGGAACTTTGGTGACGATGCGCGAGCAATTTCACTCGAATCGATTAGGGGAATCTGTTTCTTTGTACAATCAGGCAACGCAGGAGAGAATAAATCAAATGACTCAGTATTTTGTGAGTCGCGGTGCTGATTTGAGCGTGGCGCAAAATCAGGCAATTCAGGGAATTGATAATATTGTGCGTCGGGAAGCTTATGTGATGGCTTTTAATGATTGTTTTTATTTTGTGGGAATTGCATTGCTGGTAAGCGGGATTGCTATTTTGGGTTTTAAAAAGGTGAAACCGGGTGCGGGTGGTGGAGGGGGCGCTCATTGATTCTGTAGCGCCTCGGCGCACCCTACAAATGTTCACCATTCTTGTTCTGCTTCTGCTTCTGCTTGGATTAAATTTTGCCGCAGTTGCAGCCAATTTATTTGATGAGATGGGGAATATTCGAGGAGTTTTCCGCGCTGTAAATGCAGGACTCGCGTGCTAAACTGTTCGGCTAATTCTAATTGGTGATTGACCATTAAAATTGTGGTTTGATTGTTAGTTAGCTGTGTTAATACTTGCAAAATGTGGGCGGCTTTTCCTGCGTCTAGGGCGGATGTTGGTTCGTCTAAAAGCAATATTTTCGGTTCCAAAATGATGCCGCGGGCGATCGCCACTAACTGTTTTTGGCCAGTGGAAAGCTGCAATTCGGTGCGATCGAGCCATTCTTGGGGTATGTGTAATTGTGCGATCGCCCCGCTAATTCTCTCAGCAATGTTTGATGGAGTCACACCCCGCAACTTCAAAGGATAAGCCAACGCCTCCCGCACCGACATCCCCAAAAGCTTGGATTCTTGCAAAATTAGGGTGATTTGTCTGCGGAGTTCGATCGCAGGTATTTGTCGGTAATCCCGATTTTCCAGATAAATCGAGCCGCTGGTGGGGCTGCTGAGTCGGTTTAACAACCGCAACAGCGTAGTTTTCCCAGCCCCCGAAGGGCCGACAATTGCGATGCGATCGCCCTTGTGCACATCAAACGAGATATTGTCTAATAAGTAGCTAGAGGCGATCGGTGTTTTCAAACTTACACCATCAACACGCAATTGAGCAGTTGTATCTGTATTATTTTCTGAATAATTAGGCATTGAATTAATTTAAAATATGGTATGACTATTGGTCTGTTGTAGGGGCGGGTTTAGCTCATAATTTATGAAACAATCGACTGTATCAAGGCAAAACCCGCCCCCACCAAACGCTTGTAGGGGCTCATAATTTATGAAACAATCGACTGTATCAAGGCAAAACCCGCCCTCTATTAAAGAATCCGTTACCGAACTGCTTTGTCAAACCTTCACAGCTTTATCCAAAGGAAAACCCAAATGTTCGCGCTGTTCCAAATAAAGCTGAGCAACCCGGCGCGCCAAATTCCGAATCTTGGTAATATAGCGAGTTCTTTCCGTCACCGAAATCACACCTCTAGCATCAAGCAAATTGAAAGTGTGAGAACATTTGAGTACATAATCAAGACTAGGTAAAACCAAGCCTTTTTGTGTTAATTGTTCAGCTTCTTGCTCGTACAATCCAAACAAAGTAAACAACAATTCAGGATTAGAAGCTTCAAAATTATAAGTACATTGTTCTATTTCCCCTTGCAGGAAAACATCACCGTAAGTTATACCATCTTTCCACTGAATTTTGGTCATCGCATCAACTTCTTGGAGATACATTGCGAGGCGTTCTAGCCCGTAGGTAATCTCAATCGAAACGGGGCGACAATCTATGCTACCGCACTGTTGAAAATAGGTAAATTGAGTAATTTCCATCCCGTCAAGCCAGACTTCCCAGCCCACACCCCAAGCTCCGAGGGTGGGCGACTCCCAGTTGTCTTCAACGAAACGAATGTCGTGGTCTTCTGGGCGAATTCCTAATGCTCTGAGTGAGTCTAAATAAACTTCTTGAATGTTGGGAGGAGAGGGTTTAATCAGAACTTGATATTGATAGTAATGTTGGAAGCGGTTAGGATTTTCGCCGTAGCGTCCGTCGGTGGGGCGGCGACAGGGTTCGACGTAGGCTACAGACCAAGGTTCGGGGCCAATTGCTCTGAGAAAGGTGTGGGGATTCATGGTTCCTGCACCTTTTTCTGTGTCGTAGGATTGGGCGATCAGGCAGCCTCGATCGCTCCAGAATTGATTCAGTGTTGCAATGACTGATTGAAAGTTCACTGGTTTAAATATGGCTAGGATGTGTCTCAACTTATTTAAGCATAAAAAAGGCAGGGTTTATTTGCATAAACCCTGCCGAAATCATGTGTGGTGTGAAAAATTAGGCAGTTTGGATCGAGTTCTCGTTTAGTCGGCGGGAGTGAGGGAAACTAACAGAGTGATGCTGTCAACGCCGATCACATAAACGGTGTCTCCCGGTGTGAGGGTGATTTGGCGATCGCACCGTGCGGGCCACCAGCTACCTTGGAAGCGGACGCGACCTGTTTGATTTGGGTAAATCGATTCATCGACGACTGCTTCTTCGTTGAAATAGACAAAATTGGTGTTGATGTAGTTGTCGATTAACATATTGTTTTCTGTGCTGTAAGTGTGAATAGAAAAAATAGAACCGAAAGCTTTTGCTAAATTGAACATTTCCCTGACTCCTTTTGTGTTAATATATATGGAAGTTTAATCGCCTATTTATGCTATTTTAAAGGTCGCATTTCCTGGTTGTTGATGCTCTGATTTAGTCTGCGGGAGCGAGGGAAACTAACAGAGTGATGCTGTCAACGCCGATGACATAAACGGTGTCTCCGGGTGTGAGGGTGATTTGGCGATCGCACCGTGCGGGCCACCAGCTACCTTGGAAGCGGACGCGACCTGTTTGATTCGGGTAAATCGATTCATCGACGACTGCTTCTTCGTTGAAATAGTGAAAATTGGTGTTGACGTAATTTTTGATTAACATATTGTTGGCGGTGCTGTATCCTTGAGTGGAGAAGATAGAGCCGAAAGCTTTTAGTACGTTGAACATGATATTTACTCCTGTTGTGTTAAAATATAGGGATGTGTAATTGTCTGTTTGTGCTATTTAAGAGGCTGCATTTCCTCGGTTGAGATTGATTGATTGCCCTGATATTTCATTGTTCTTGTCTTGTCTGCCTCTACCCGGATTAAAGGTAAAGAATTTTTGAAATATTGAAGGGATTTGAGCAGCGGTTGCGGGCGGTCTAAATTCGGTAATTCCGAGGTATTGAATTAAGGATTTAGTGGTTGAGCCGTTGGTGGGTTTTGCCTCAAGGGTAGATGTTGTCAACTACATTAGAGATTGATTGATTCCGCATTACTGCTACTGTGAAAATGTTTTATTTTTGGGGTTACTTTTTTTGACTGGGTTGTGACTCGTTTGCTCTACACTTACTAATTTGCCAGGAATCGAATGTCTGTGGGGCGATCGCCCTGACACTTTCTCTCTCTGGTATTGGCACAGGACAATTTCACAACCGCAATCAACGATTTATCAATTGTTTCAGCCTACGAATCTGGCTGATAGTTGTGCCAATTCAGCCAAGTGGACTACCGCAGGCTGTGAACTCTGAACTTACGCAATCTCTGTAGCCCCATCAGGAAGATCCATATATATCTAGTCCATGACTGACACCATCTCCGGTAAAATACCCGTTATGAGTTTGTAGTGACGAATGCAAGTGCGATCGAGTCTGATGAGGTAGAAGTTTTTGATGAATGCACGTCGATCGCACCCTGCAATCGAGTCTGAGACGCATAATCTCTATATGTAGGGCGATGCACACTGCACCGCGAATCCTATAAGTAGCGTACAAAACCACTTTTTAGCTTTAGCCCTGTAATCGCAATTATGGAACAAGTCGAAATTAAAATCAATTCATAAATTCAGAATCTTAAATTCATAAAAGTCATACTTATAAAAAACTTTCTCGATACTGCATAATTGTTACAGGAATTCTGAATAAAATTTTAGCTAACTGAGACAAACCGAACTTAAATTTAAGCGACTGCGGCAAATCTTGCACAGAAACTTCTACGAAGCCAAAGCGAGTATAAAATGATGCGAGTCGCTTTCCCAAACATTCTAAGTATAGCGGTTCTGTAGCTTGTTGAATTAAATATTTTGTGAGATAAATGCCCAAACCGCGATCGCGCCAATCCTTCGCCACCACCAAACTACCCAACTCTTGCGCGCCGGAAAAGTTGCGCAACTGTCCGCAAGCCGCCAATTTTCCCTCACATTCAATAACCCAGAATTGCTCCCAGCGCAACTGAGTTGGATCGAGTTTGGCACTCCAGACTAACTTTCTAATTGATTTGATATCTTGCTCCGACGCTGGGCGTAGAACGCATTCTGGGGGTAAGGAAACAGAACTTGCAATCATGAGTTATAGTTGGAAACTACAGCAGCGATTCGTTTGAAAATGCGAAAAACTTCGTAAAAGTCCTGGGCGCGATCGATTACAAACTCATAAGATAAAGCGTACTGCGGAGTGTCTTGTTTAACCAATTTAATGAATCTGAAGTTGCTGCCATTTGTCAGAAGTCCAAAAGTTGGTCTGTCAGGATTGGGGTTACTCAGCATATAAAAGAGTAGCTGTGGAAGTCCTGCATCAAGGGAATATTGAGCTCGCTTGGCTTCGATCGCCACAACCCAAAAAGATTCAATTAAAAGCAGAATATCAATACTTCCTCTGACAAGTATACCTTCATCCACCGTAAGAAGTTCCACCGATTTTTCGGACTCTATGTGAAACGGAGTTAGGAAAAAATCTGCTAAAAATAGCAAGGGAGCCAATACCACCATTTTCACGGTATCTTCGATCATGGGGTACTGGGCACTGTTAATATAGCCAACCTTTATTTTGTCTAGATAGCGCTTTTCTTCATCAATAATTTCTGGTAAATCGTCAATCCACTCCCGGAAAAATTGCTCGTCTTCTGCAAGTTGGAAGTTAAATTTTGTTTTGACATCGCGCAGTGTCAGTGTTTTTGCTTGAATGCTTTGTGTCATAATTTTCAGTAGCTCTTAGCTAGTTGTAACTTATTGTAGCATATCAATTGGCGATCGCCCCCAGCAACACCTCCGCGCCAAACCGCACCGGATCGGTACAAGCCAATCCCGTTTCTGCTTGAATTTCAGCTATTGCTAACAGCGCATCTGCCTCATTTAAGTGATGAGTGTTAAGGGCGATCGCGCTCACTTTTGCCCCGACAAAAGCACCCGCAGCAGCAGCTACCATTTCGTACAATTCAACCACTTTCGATAACCTGGGAATTGCTACGTGCGGGTGATGGCGAAGGTGAATTTGTCCGGCTCGGTGCGCTAAAATTAAGTGAGTTGGCTGCGTACCCCGCAACAGCGGCAGAGTCGCCGTCGAACCCGGATGCAGTAGCGAACCTTGCCCTTCTACGTGCAGAATATCGCATTCCGAACCCAATTTTATCACCGCTTGTTCGACAGCACCAGCGGCAAAATCAACTCGTACTGCATCCAAAGCAATGCCTTCATTTCCAATCATTAAACCCGTTTGTCCGGTTGCTAAAAATTTGGAACGCCAACCCCGCTGCAAACAAGTGCGATTGAGTTCCAAACTGGTTGACATTTTGCCAACGCTCATATCTGTACCGACGGTTAACACGCGGCGACAGCTTAATTTAGCAGCGGCGGCAGAGGCGATCGCCCCAACAGACTTCGGTTCCTGACGCACGTCCCAAATCCATTGATTTTCGGTTAACGGAACCGTTATCAAAGGTGCAAGTTTCGCGTGCAAACCGTTGACAACCGACAAACCTGCTGCTACCGCTTGATTAATTTCTGGCAACCATTCCGGCGGCAAAACACCGCCAGATGGAGCGATACCAATTAGCAAAATATCCGGCACAAATTGCAGTGCTTCTGCAACGGAAGCAACAATCGGTACTTGCTGAGGAATACCAGTTAATTCAGACAAAGATTTTCCTGTACATTGGCGGTCAATTACTGCTACAATTTGTGCTTCGCTGTAGCGTAAAAAGGCTAAGCCTGTTTTGCCGGAATGGCCGAGAATTCCCTCGTGCAGCAAGATAGCAACTTTGCCATTTTTGATAGGATAGTTTTGAGTCATTGGTTCACTTTTAAGATCGGGGATTGTAGATTGTAGATTAAATCTACAATCTACAATTGATTATTCGCTATGATTTGCGATTACTGATTTAAAGCATTCGGATCTTCTCCCAATTCTCGCAATCTGGCCTCTAGTCGCGAGGCTCGTTGGCGTTCCTGTTCGGCTTGCTGTTGAGCAGCTTCGGCTTGCTGTTGAGCAGTTTCTACTTGCTGTTGAGCAGCTTCCTCAGGTAACAGAATTAGATTGCCAGACTCGTCGTAGAAACGCGCCCAGACTGCTGTTTCTCGATCGACAATTCCTTCCCAAGCCCCCAACCAAAAGCCTAAAGTTTGACTCCACAGCCAACCCCGCTCGTTGGGTACTAACGGTTGATAGCGTTGATTATTATCTAAATGCCATCCCCGCAAAGAATTCGGATCGAAAGGATCGAAAACAAAATAATCAGGCGTTCTAAAAACCTGCTCGTAAATATCCTTTTTTTTGCCTGTATCCTGATTTGCCGTTGACGGCGACAGCAGTTCCACAATGACATCCGGGTAACGTCCGTTTTCTTCCCAAACTACCCAGCCTTGTCGGGAAGTATTGCTGTCAACACCCAACACAGCGAAAAAATCCGGGCCTCGGAAATCCTGATTGCGAATCTGTTTAGCACTGTAATAAATAAACATATTGCCACCGACAAAAAAATCGTTCCGGCTAGCTAAACCTTGTTCTACGGAACGGATTAAAACGTTCATGGCTATACGGTGGCGGTTGCTTTCCATTTCTGCACCATCATCAAAAATTAAATCAGTCGGCGGCTTGTGTCCTTCAAAGAAAAGCTCTGCTTCTCTATCAGTTTCCTCTGCAATTGATTCCACTGGCATCATGGCATTTCCAGATTAGTTTTGAGCGATACCTTTATTCTACAATGTCAATCTTCTACAATGTCAATTCGCTGCACTCCCAATCCCGATCGCCCATTTGGCAACAAACACCCATTTTCAACGACTGCACCGGTGAAAGGATCGTCGATTAAATTTAAGTGACTGTCCAAATCCAAATAGTCAGCTAGGGGTGAAAGTTGTGCTGCTGCTGTATTTGCGATCGCACTATCGGAATAGCAGCCGAACATCACTTCCAAATTGCAGGCTTTGGCGATGTGAATCATCCGCATAGCTTCGCTCAATCCGCCGGATTTCATCATTTTGATATTGATGCCGTGGACGCATTGTGCTAACTTCGGTATATCCGAACTATTAAAACAACTTTCATCAGCAAAAATTGGCAGCGGTGATTGACGGTAAAGTTCTGCGAATTCAGCCAAATCTGCTACTGGTGACAGCGGCTGTTCGACATACTTGATGTTATATTTTTCCAGCCAGCGACACATTTGAACAGCATCTTTTAAACTCCAACCGCCGTTAGCATCAACACTGATTTGAATGTTGGGTGGCGCTTCGTCTAATACTGCGATTAACATAGCTTTGTCGGCTTCGATTCCTTCGGGATTGCCCAATTTTACCTTGACGGCGCGGTATTTGATGCTTGCGGGATCTGTCGCATCTTTGCCAAACCAATCGCGCACTCTTTCTCTTGCACCAGACGGCGAATTTATGCCGATGGTGACGGATGTGGGGACGATGCGCGATCGATCTAATCCCCACATTTTCCACAGCGGCAAGCCTGCTTTGTGGCCCAGCCAGTCGTGCATTGCCATGTCGATGCCGGCGCGGGCGGCGGAGGGTAACTCGACTTCGATGAAGATTTGTTCGACTTTTTGGCGATCGAACGGAGTAAACTTTTCTAGTAGCGGTGCAACTTCCTGCAATGCTGCTAGCAGACTTTCGGTAGTTTGGGGCTTAGAACCTCTGGAAAAGGGGGATGCTTCTCCCCAACCTTCGATACCTTCGTGTGTTAATTTTACCCATAAATTCGTACTTTGGGCTGTTGTACCGCGGCTGATGGTTAGGGCAAACCGCTTGCGGACAGTGAATGTTTCAATTTGAACGTGCATTGTCAGTGATTGGTGATTTTTTGTAGATAAAAATCCGAGGTGGCGGATTGCGCCTCTCTTGCGATTTTTGACTTTTTACTTTATAGTTTGATTTTGCTTGTTCTAGTTTATCAAAAACTTGATGAAATTCCTAATTTCTGTTTCGCCGAAGAGAGTTGCTTTCTCTCTCAGCATTTGGGTGCTCTTTTTTGCTGTTGCTGGTTGCATTGTACAAGTTCTGCGCTACGGTTTCAACTATCAAGAACGCTGGATTAGTTTATTTAATTTAGACAGGGAAATAAATTATCCTTCGTGGTACTCGTCATTTACTTTGCTGTTTTGCGCGATTTTGCTAGGTATTATTGCTACTGCTAAGAAGAAGCAGGGCGATCGGTATTTTGGACACTGGAAAGCGCTGGCATTCATGTTTGTATTTTTTTCTTTAGATGAAATATTGAGTCTGCACGAAATATTAATTATTAACGACTTGCGAAAAGCACTAGATTTAGGGGGAATTTTTTACTTCATTTGGGTAATTCCGGGGGCAATTTTTGTTGCGGTTACTGCGCTGGCTTATCTCAAGTTTCTCCGGCACCTACCCCGGAAAACAAGGCATTTCTTTTTACTGGCAGGCAGTATATATGTCGGTGGAGCACTTGGCATGGAAATGGTTTGTGGCTATTATGCAGATGCGGTAGGTCAGCGAAACTTGATCTACGGTTTGTTGGCTTCTGTTGAGGAAATTTTGGAAATGGTAGGGGTGATAGTATTTATCTATGCCCTGCTGTCTTACATCGCTTCCTATCTTGAAACTATTGATTTGCGGTTGAAGATAGTGGATAATACCGAGAGGTAAAACTGACCATCAATCAAGATTATTAACGAAATTGAAATCGCAGACTTTATGGCTATCTATTTCTACACCACTGGCAGCGAATACGGCTGTTTTTCTAATTTTTCCAGTCATGGATTCGAGTTAGACGGAGAATATTGGCCAACTACTGAGCATTATTTTCAAGCACAAAAGTTTCCCGCAACGGTTCACTGCGACCAAATTCGCCAAGCAAAAACACCGAAAGATGCAGCAAAAATGGGACGCGATCGATCTCGTCCCCTCCGCAAAGATTGGGAAGACGTAAAAGATGATATGATGCGAAAAGCCGTACTCCGAAAATTTGAAACTCATGCCGAAATTAGAGAAATTTTACTCGCTACTGCGGATGAGGAAATAGTCGAAAATTCCCCTGTTGATTACTATTGGGGTTGCGGTAAAGATGGCAGCGGCAAAAATATGTTGGGCCAGATTTTAATGGAAGTAAGGGAAATATTGCGAAAACGCACGCCCGAGAAAAACATAATTTAAATTTCCCATCATAAAGCAGGACTTGTTTAATAGTAAGTCCTGCAAAGCTCTAAGCGAGCATTTTCCCAATTTTATTAAACACGCTGACTCAAAAATCCGCCTGACCGACTGTCGAATTTTGTGCCAATCTCCTCAGGCTGTTCTGGTAGAGGGTTTAGCCTCTCCGAGAAGACTGCAAAGCAGGGGAAACGGTAAAAACCCTGCACCACATTTTGATTTCAACAACTACTGTCAACCCGAATTAACTTTTATCGTCGCAAGTACAGCATTTGTTCGCCAGTCGCCTCCCGGACACGGTTCTCCTTAGGGTGGCGATTCACAGGTCAAACAGCAAAACTCCTGTTCTGGTTAAAGTTTGTTTTTTATTGATGCTGTATCTTTCTATTGTGTTGGATTTGTGTCAAGTCTTAGCTGTTGTACAGAATTCTTTACATTTGTGATTTATTTGGATATAATTGCGCCACTCTGTCGCAGTTGCTGTTGAATTCGGTTAAATTCTTTGTGTTCTGCACTTAGCAAAGTATTGTCGATCGGCGATCGCATATCCCACTGCAATTCGGACAATAACAACAAACAGCCGGCCATAATTATGCCAGTGGTTAGATATTGCCAAGGTGCAACAAAAGTTAATAGAGGGATGCTAAATAAATGAGTTAGTCCGATCGCGATAAAAGTGCGCGATCGCAAACCGAGTCCAGTACAAAAATAGCCGATCGCGCTCAACCCCAACCATAAATCGCAAAGGTGCAGCAACAAACCTCCCCAACCGGCAAAAATACTGCAATCGGTCAGAACCAAACCAGTTATCATCAAAATCGCCCAAGAGTAAAGAATCCAGCTAACTCGCTCGACTCTTACCCAAAACAAAGTCAAAACAGCCATTGCCGCAGTGCCAACTAAAGTCAAACTTGACCACAGAATCGCCTGAAAGCTCCAACTGATAGGGACAAACTGAGCCGTAAAAAAAATCCCCCCTGTCACCAAACCCCAAAGCAGAAAAGTTTGGTCGATGCGGGTATAAAGTCCTGAGAAAAGAGTAATATTTCCAATTTGCCAGCGGAGTTGCAACAGGCCTTCGCGGTCTTGTACGTCGAGATGTTCCTGTTTGCAGCGGATTAGGGGTTCGGAGGCGTTGAAAAAGGTCATCCAGTGTTGGGGAAAGTATGAAGTTTTGTGTATTGTAACAAGTCTTAAGGAATATTTTTCAGATTTTTTCTTGTTCCCTGGCTCTGCCTGGGGACGCAGATTTGGAGGCTCTGCTTGCTGTTTTCCTCAGCAACCGAAGAGGCAGAAGGCTGCGTTAAGCTTTGGACTAACGCAGCCTTGAGATTTGAGCTCAAGCAAGTCTCCAATTCTTATCTTTTGGAGAATAAATGAAGGCAACATTCACAAGAATTGAGCCATCTTTTTTGCCTGTAGAGTAAATTTGCCACGTACCTGTGGGAACCTGTCGCAGATAGGGTTTATTTTTTCTTAGCCGATCGTAGATTGAGCTTTTTGAGCATTTGGTATATTCGGCGGCACGTTCAACATTGCAGCCCATTTCCACCAAAACTGCGATCGGCTGGGTGAACAGATTGAGCTGTTCGCTGTTATAATTAGTCATGAGAAATCCTCGGTCTATATAGACCATAAACAACATGAGAGTCCTACTGGTTGCAGCCAGTGGCTCCCGAAAACTGATAAGCAATTGAGAGCGTCTCTAGTACCACCTAGGGGCGCTTGTTTGCTTGTTAAAGGCAGTCTAACACTGCTTCAAAAAATATACAACAAAAATAACGTATATTTTTACAACCTATGGTAAATTAGACGTATAAGTTCTCAAAGCCTTGTCTAACAAGCATTTTCTCCTTCCCTGCTCTGCCTGGGGACGCTGATCCGGAGGCTGTGCCTCCTGTTTTCCTCCGCAACCGACGAGGCAGAGCCTCTAGATATAGGTTCCCAGGCACAGCCGAGGAACCAGTTAAACCCAATAGATATTATGAAAAATACATTTATCTCTCGATTTACTCCTAGCTTGATGTCACCAGAAACCCTGGAAGCTATCTTAGTACAGCGTCACGCACTGGCAGAACATTTAGTAGAGCTAATTCGGGTGAGCGCCCTAACAGATAACAAGCATTTTCAACTACTAATTGGGCCGCGCGGCATTGGCAAAACGCACTTGGTTTCCCTGATTTATCATCGCGTAGTTAAGATGGAAGATTTGCGGGATAAATTGCTAATTGCGTGGCTGCAAGAAGAGGAATGGGGGATTGCGTCTTTTTTGGATTTATTGCGGGGAATATTCCGGGCAATTGCTAAAGAATATAAGCCAGAATATGAAGCTCAGTTACAGGATGATGTTGAAAAGCTTTATGATTTGTCGCCGGAGCAAGCTGAATTCAAGGCCGCAGAATTGCTGAGAGACTTTGTTGGCAAGCGGGTGCTATTGTTGATTGTCGAAAATTTAGAGGACGTGTTTAGCGGCTTGGGGGATTTCGGGCAGAAGCAGTTGATGGCGTACATTAAAAATTATTCGTTTTTGACAATTTTGGCAACATCACAAAGTTTGTTTGATGGAGTCAAGCTCTCTAATAATCCTTTTTATGGTTTTTTTGATTTACATGAATTAAATGAGTTTAAGCTCGATGATGCTGTAGCTTTATTAAAGCATATTGCAAAGTTAGAAGGGAATAGTGATTTAGCATCTTTTATTCAAAGTCCAACAGGGCGCGCTCGCATTAAAGTTGTGCATTACCTTTCTGGTGGCAGTCCTCGCGTCTATATTGTCTTTTCGGCTTTTCTGATGACTCCTGAATCGCTAGATAAATTGGTAGAACCGTTCATGGAAATGCTGGATAGCCTCACGCCCTACTATCAGGATCGGATGAAATATCTATCAAATCAGCAGCGAAAAATTGTTGATTTTTTGTGCGATCGAGGTGGTGCCGCACCAGTAAAAGAAATTGCTAAACGCTGTTTTATCGAGCAGCGAACTGTATCTAGCCAACTTAAAGATTTGCGAGATAAGGGTTATGTCAAAACTGAGGAGATAGGACGGGAATCGTGGTATGAATTGCGGGAACCATTGATGCGTTTTTGTCTGGAGGTAAAGAAGCAGCGAAATCAACCGATTCGATTAATTGTGGATTTTATTCGGGTTTGGTATACGCGGCAAGAGTTGCAGCAGCGATTGGGATTGAGGATGGCAGATGTTGATTTTGCGGAGAAAGAAAGTCATTTTATGTATCGGCAAGGTTTGAAACCAATTCCACCTGATGCTGTGATGGAACGAGAATATTACACGCGGGCGCTTGAGGCTATTGAGAGAAATGAGGAAGACGCGCGTCTGAAGGCTTATTTTGATGAAATTGAAAATTGTATTGAACAGAAAGACTATGTTTCGGCTTTAGAATATGCGGAAAAATTGGTAGCAAGTCGCGGCGAGGCAAGGGATTGGGTAGAAAAGGGACGCTGTTTAAATAGCCTGGAACGCTACGATGAAGCTTTGGAATGTTTAGATAAGGCTATTGAAAGTGACTCCAATTATGCGAGGGCTTGGGCGAATCGAGGCGATGTACTCGAATGTCTTAAACGCTATGATGAAGCCTTAGTATCCTACGATAGGGCGATCGAACTTGACGAGTATGATCCGTGGCATTGGGCTAAGCGAGGTTATCTACTCAACAACCTCAAACACTATGAAGAAGCCTTAGAATCGTTTGATCGGGCGATCGAACTTGACGAGGATGATCCGTGGGATTGGGCTAGCAGAGGCGATGTACTCGACAACCTCAAACGCTATGAAGAAGCTTTAGAATCTTACGATAGGGCGCTCGAACTAGATGTCAATTATCAGTGGGCTTGGCGTATGCGAGGTGATGTACTCAACAACCTCGAACGCTATGAAGAAGCCTTAGAATCTTACGATTGGGCGATCGAACTTGACGAAAATGATCCGTGGGCTTGGGTTAAGCGAGGGGATGTACTCAACAACCTCGAACGCTATGAAGAAGCCTTAGTATCTTACGATCGGGCTATCGAACTTGATGCGAATTATCTGTTGGTTTGGTTTCTTCGAGGTCTTTTACTCGACACACTCAAACGTTATGAAGAAGCCTTAGTATCTTACGATCGGGCAATCGAACTTGATGCCAATAATCAGTGGGCTTGGGGGTGTCGAGGCTATGTACTCAACAACCTCAAACGCTATGAAGAAGCCTTAGTATCTTACGAGCGGGCGATCGAACTTGACCCCAATGATAAGTCGGATTGGGTTCAGCGAGGTCATGTACTCGACGACCTCAAACGCTATGAAGAAGCCTTAGTATCTTATGATCGGGCGATCGAACTTGACAGCAATTATGAGTGGGCTTGGTTTAGCCGAGGCTGGACGCTGGATAATCTCGGCCGCTATGAAGAAGCTTTAATATCTTGCGACAAAGTGATCGAACTGGGTTCTCAACATTCATCTGTCTTCTTCAACCGTGCCATTGCTATTCTCGGATTGAATCGCTGGGATGAGGGCATCGCCGCCTTAGACGACGCATTCCAACGCCTAGAACCAGGCGATGAAGCTGAGGCAGATGATGCCAAGTTAATTATCAACAACCTATTCGCGAGTACACACAATCTAGCGATATCTCAAACTCGCATCGCCAGCCTAATTGCAGTTTACGAAAAGCACAAAATTATCTCATTTTTAGGACAGGGAATTGTGCGAAACATCCCCGCGCTAATGTCAGAAATGGTAAGCGACAAAGCTGCACGCACTTGGTTAGAATTGTGGGAAGAACTAACCAGCAACTACGAACAATTCCAAATTCCCATGCGCCTGCTGAATGCCGCTGTCCGCTATAAGGAAACCAAGGGCGACAGACGAGTTTTGCTAGAACTTCCTATAGAAGAACGCAATTTATTAGAACCATTGGTGTCAACAAAACCCGAATAAGTAAAACAGGACTTACGCACTCCGACAAAGAAACCGGGTTTTTTACCTAATCTTCGAGTACGAACGAAGTATTTTCGTAAAAAAAACAGGTTTCTGGGCCCCGTGGGTAAGTCCTATAAAATAGGTATAAAATAGAAATTGATGATACTAGCAAAGGACTCATCCCCATGACCGCAACAATTCCAACTAAAACCTCAGCAGAAATCATCTACCCAGACAGCGACGGCAAACCCATGTCAGACAATACCAAACAGTTTGAACTAATTGTCACCATTCAAGGCGGAATAGATGCCTTATACAAAGACAACGAAAATGTCTTTGTAGCAGGTGATTTGCTGTGGTATCCCGTGGAAGGAGATAACAAAACTCGCCAAGCACCTGATACGATGGTAGTGTTTGGCAGACCGAAAGGTTACAGAGGTTCCTACCAACAGTGGCTTGAAGATAATATCGCCCCGCAAGTTGTCTTTGAAATCCTCTCGCCGGGAAATCGAATCGGAGCACTGTTTAAGCTGTTTAATTTCTACCAGGATTATGGAGTCGAAGAATATTATGTCTACAGTCCAGAGGATAATGAATTAATTGGTTGGCTGCGTTCTGATGGAAAACTCAACTATATTGAATTAATGGATGGTTGGGTGAGTCCGCGTTTGCAGATCCGTTTTCAAACTGCATCAGGAGACTTGGAAATTTATCGGCCTGATGGACAGAAGTTTTTGTCTTATGTGGAGTTGTCAAGACAACAGGAATCAGCACAGCGACAAATGGAACTAACACAGCAACAAATGGAACAAGAACGGCAAGATAAAGAGTTAGCACAGCAAAAAGCCGATCGCCTTTCCGAGAAATTGCGAGAAATGGGCATCAATCCCGACGAAATTTGAACAAAAAAGACCGGGCGGTTAAAACCGCGTTATTTTCTTCCGTCCGCAGAGGCGGACATCGTTTGTATAGGCGCGATTTCAATCGCCGTCTTATCTTTGTTTGTATAGATGCGATTTCAATCGCCGTGATTTCTATTTTTTATTTTCAATCCTCAAACAACCTATAATAACTTGACCTATTAGCAAGCCGCCATGCAAAATCCCCGCCAAATAGCTTTTCTCGCACTCCGCGAAGTCCACCGCCGCGGTGCATTCGCAGATGCCGCACTCGATCGCACTTTCCGCAACTCCCAACTCAGCGACCTCGATCGCCGTTTAGTCACAGAATTAGTGTACGGTAGCGTTAGGAGAATGCGATCGATCGACTTCATCATCGACAAACTAGCCACAAAAAAATCCTCCCAACAACCGCCAGACCTCCGCACCCTCCTGCATTTAGGCCTCTATCAACTCCAATATCTCAACAATATTCCCCCCTCCGCCGCCGTCAACACCACCGTTCAACTAGCAAAAGAAAATGGCTTTGCAGGACTCAGCAGTTTTGTCAACGGTTTGCTGCGACAATACATCCGTTTAACAGAAACCGACTTAAACCCATTAACAATTACTAAGTATAAATCATCAGTCGAACGCCTCGGAATTATCCACAGTTTCCCCGACTGGCTAGTAGAATTGTGGATCGAACAAATAGGCGAAACTGAAACGGAACAACTCTGTGAATGGTTCAATCAATCCCCCACAATTCACCTCAGAATCAATCCCTTAAAAACCTCGATCGCCCAAATCGAAACTGCCTTCCAAGCCCAGAACATCTCCACTAGCAGAATCGCCCATTTACCCCAAGCATTAAGACTAAATGGTAGCACCGGCGCAATTCAAAACCTTCCCGGATATAGCGAAGGTTGGTGGACAATCCAAGACAGCAGCGCTCAATTAGTCACCCATTTACTCGATCCACAGCCAGGGGAAATCATCATCGATGCCTGCGCTGCGCCCGGAGGGAAAACCACCCACAGCGCTGAACTAATGCAGGATGAAGGCACTATTTATGCCTGCGACAAAACCGCCAGCAGACTCAAAAAACTTAAAGAAAATGCAGACAGACTCCAGATGAAATCCATTAAAATTCATACCGGAGACAGCCGCGAATTCCCAGAATTTATCAACCTAGCAGACAGAGTATTATTAGACGCACCTTGTTCCGGCCTCGGAACCCTCCACCGCCGCGCCGACGCCCGCTGGCGGCACACGCCGGAAAACATTCAACAACAATCCCAACTGCAATCGGAACTATTAGCAAATGCCGCGACATTTGTCAAGTCCGGCGGCGTATTAGTTTACGCAACTTGCACGATTCATCCCTTGGAAAATGAACAAGTTGTGCGATCGTTCTTAGACAGCAATCCTCACTGGCAAATCGAACTGCCAACAATTGATTTACCCGTACAGCCATCACCCGAAGGATGGGTGAAAGTGTGGCCGCACAGACACCAGATGGACGGCTTTTTTATGGTGAGGCTAAAGCAATTGAAAAAAAACTAAAACCCTTACTCCAAACCGAGAGTTTAATATCCCGGTTCTTGATAAGCAGGTTCTTGATAAGCAGGTTCTTGATAAGCTGGCTCTTCATAAGCAGGTTCTTGATAAGCTGGCTCTTGCGGTGGGTAATACTTCGGCTGAGGATTGGGATTGTAAGGCACGATCGCACCATCCTCATTCACAATCATCCCCCGAATAATCCTCTTAGGCTGCACTGGTTTAGCTTTAATACTGCCCTTGCGGCCCTCCAACTCCGGCAACTTCGGAAACTTCTCAACCGGCATTCCCTTAACAGCTTGATTCATAAAATCGCGCCAATTGTAAGCCGCCGTACCGCTAGTTCCCCAGGTGGGATAATTGTCATCATTCCCTAGCCAAACGCCAGTCACCACCTGTGGAATATAACCGATAAACCACAAATCCCTGACATTTTCCGAAGTACCAGTTTTGCCAGCCACAGCGCGATCGTTTAAAGCAGCAGGCCCCCCCGTACCGTCTTGCACAACACCCTCCAACATCCAAGTAGTAATCGCAGCACTATCCTTATCCAAAACCCGCTTCGGTTTAAAATTAGCCTGATAAATCACATCTCCCCGCTGATTAATCACCCGCTTAATTCCGTGGGCTTCAATAAAATTCCCTTGCGAGGCTAAAGTACCGTAAGCATTGGTTAACTCCAACAAATTTACCTCCGAAGAACCCAAAGCTAGGGAATAAATCGGACTCAATTTCGATTTAATTCCCATATCGTTGGCTAATTTGATCGTCGGTTCAAAGCCCACATCCATCAACACCTTCACAGCTACGACATTCACCGAACGCGTCAAAGCATCAGACATCGATCGCCAACCGCTAAATTTTTTGCCATAATTATTCGGTTGATAGCCGTCGATAATAATTGGTTCGTCTTCGTAACCGTCATAGGGAGAAAAACCAGCAGCCATCGCCGCGGCATAAACCAACCCTTTAAACGTCGATCCGGGCTGCCGCAAAGCCTGCGTAGCGCGATTAAACTCACTTTCCTTAAAATTTCCGCCGCCCACCAGCGCCTTAACTTCCCCAGTCTTAGTGTCCATAGAAACTAAAGCGGCCTGTTCAAAACCCTGACGGCGGCCATCAACTTCGATCGCATCTTTAACCACCTGTTCCGCTATTTTCTGCCACTTCAAATCCACCGTCGTCTCAACAGTCAAACCACCAGCTTCCAAAGCATCCTGAGAAACATAGCGCGGCAATTCCTTCCGAATGTAACTAGCAAAATAAGGTGCGACTACTTTAAATCGCTTCGGCGGACTTGGTTTAACTGCGATAGGTTCCGCCATCGCCTCCTTCGCCTCAGCCTCTGTAATTACCTTTGCTTCCTGCATTTGTTGCAGCACAAGATTGCGCCGTTTCTTAGCAATATCGGGATTCACCAAAGGCGAATATTCGCTCGGTGCCGGCGGCAAACCCGCCAAAGTTGCCATCTCTGCCAAAGTTAATTTATCGACTGTTTTGCTAAAGAAAACCAAAGCCGCATCTGCCACTCCGTAAGCATCCGAACCCAAATAAACCAGATTTAAATATCTTTCTAAAACTTGGTCTTTACTCAACTCCCGCTCTATTTTCTGAGCTAAAAGAGCTTCCCGAACCTTCCGCCTAATACTTCTTTCCTGATTGAGAAAAACAACGCGAGCCAATTGTTGCGTAATTGTGCTGCCGCCCTGGACTAAATCTCTCGCTATCAAATTAGAAACAATCGATCGCACAATACCTTGATAATCCACCCCGCGATGTTGGTAAAAACGGCGGTCTTCTATGGAAATAAAAGCTTTAACCAACAGTTCGGGAATTTCTTTAAGTTGCAGTTTATCTCTAGTTGCAGGCCCCGACTGCAACAAAATCGTATTATCTGCCGCCTTAATTGTCAGCGTTCCGTCGCGGTTAAACGCTGACAAATCGTTAACATCGGGCAAACCTTTGTCTAAGGTGTACAAAATCCATAAACCGTAGATTAAAGCGCCCCCGCCTATACTAGCCACACCTAAACTTATCCAAAATTTAGGACGGCGGGGGATACGTTTTTTAGTATTTTCCTGCGGTGCGCTATTTTCCTCTAGTGCCGTATTTATCTGCAGTTGGGTGTTCGGCGATGCGCTATTTTCCGGCAATTCGCTACTATCCGATTTTTGGGGGGATTTAGTTCCCAGCAAACTTAATCCCGGCCGCAACAATTCTTTTCCCTTGGTTTGCAAGCTGGTAACTTGAGGTTCAATTTCCAACCACGCAATTAAGCGCTTCAACCCTTGCCAATTGCGATTGACTATTGGATATCGAGCGTATTCTGGCTCTAAATATTCTGACTCTAAATATTCTGACTCTAAATATTCTGACTCTTCTAGAGGCGCAGCATCTTCTGATACTACATACTCGGATCGCTCATCCCTTGTCCGTGGAGAAAATTCCGCCTCCGATTCCGGCGAGTTGAGCTTATTGCCCTTCGCATCCTTCGGCGGTTCTCGATCGGAATTACCGCTTATTGCGTTAGTGACTTTGCTCAATGTATCTTTGATATTTGAGAAAAATTCTGCCACGTTCAGACCTTCAAACCTCATCAAGTCCGATTAAAAATTAAAAATTAAAAAAGCTAGCTTTCTTAAATTCTTAATTTTTAATTCGACATTTTTTCTTGAATAACACGCTGCCTTGAATTAGGTTTTTTGAATTAAAAACTTTTTAATTCACCACTCAAAATTCAAAACTTTTCTTAACGCTGCAGAGCTTGGTATTTTTTTGAGAAGTGAATTAGATTTTTTGAATTCAAAATTTTTTAACTCAAACCTCAAAACTCTGCTTAACTCGCATGACCCAGTGCCAAGGCTGCTACCAGCATACCCAAAACCAGGAAAGGCTGAGCACTTGCCTGATATTTAACATCATTTTCCAGGGGATTACGCAAAAAGTACATATCCTGAAAAGTAATTTGGGGAATTATCAGCAGCAGCAGAATGACAGCGTAAAGGTTTTGGTGGATGCTGATCAGGTAGCCTGCAATCCCAGCTTGAAAGATGTCGATCATCAAAACGCAAATCCAAGCTGCGGTGCTGATGCCAAACATCACTGGTAAAGATTTTAACCCTAATTGCCGATCGCCCTCAACACTTTTGAAATCATTGACGATCGCAATTCCCAGCCCTGCCAAACTGTAAAACAGGGTCAAAATCATAATAGTGGGATCTAGTGTACCAAACAAAGCTTGACCCGCCCACCAAGGCAGGGCAATGTAGCTAGCACCCAGGGCATAATTTCCCAACCAGCCATTCTGCTTGAGTTTCAGCGGGGGCGCAGAGTAGATATAAGCTAGAAACGCGCCGCCGAGAGTCAAAACAGTCATTATCGGGAATTCATGACCCGCCCACAAGTCTAGAGCATAAGCCACCCCAATCCCAGCGGCTAATAATACCAAAATTTGCGTTACTACTTGGGGAATCGAGATGATACCGGAGGGAATTGGACGGTAGGGTTCGTTAATGGCGTCGATGTCGCGATCGTAAAAATCGTTCAAAGTTTGAGTGTAACCGGTCAGCAACGGCCCTGACATCAACATACAAGCTGCTGCGATCAAGAAATTCTCTAGGTTCCAAACATAGTTTCCAGAAGACGCCGCCCCGCACACCACGCCCCAAATTAAGGGAATCCAGGTAATCGGTTTCATCAATTGCAAGCGAATCTTCCAGATGGAAGTTTCCCCGCTAGCGGCCCCTTTCATGCCCAACAGTTGCCGAGTTTTGGCACCGCGGTTTTCGGTAGCAGCACTTTCCGGTGCAGCTTCTGGGGAGATTTGGGATGGAGGAGAGTCAGACATAATTTGATGTTAGCGGTACTGCTACTATTGTGTCGTTTTGCATTTCAATAATAATTCAGATAGCTTACCACTGATATTTAAGGCAGATTCTGGAAAACTTACCCTGGTTTGGAGTTTATGCTAGGGAAAAGTACGAGTTTCACAATATATTGAAATATCATTATTTTGTGTAAATGTCAAGATTATAAATACTTTTTTTATAATTTCGCGCTTGCCCGCCTGCTGGCGGAGATTTTTGCCCGCAGGTGCATTTAATGTCAATTACCAGGAGGCGATCGAGCTTTTTTGCCATACTACCCTTGAATCATCTCCTCTGGCCGAAAATCTGGCAAAAATTCAGAATCTAGAACCTCGACAGCACTGTAGATACATAATTTCGGAAACGTCTCTACAAGCAATCCAGTTTCAGCACTTGCTTGTTCCGCTGCATCCGCATAGCATTCAGCCAGTACCTCTTCAAGATATGGTTTGAGACTGGGGGAATCTTT
Source organism: Microcoleus sp. N9_A2 (assembly GCF_036701775.1). Taxonomy (NCBI): domain Bacteria; kingdom Bacillati; phylum Cyanobacteriota; class Cyanophyceae; order Oscillatoriales; family Microcoleaceae; genus Microcoleus; species Microcoleus sp. N9_A2. The sequence goes on from NZ_JAUBRH010000041.1 coordinate 40,713, forward strand.
CAGAGCTTTGCGAATGCGTCTGCGATGTTCGACAATGCTGCCTTTCCAACTACCGCTTCTTTGATCCGGTTGAAATTGCCACTTGAGCAAGTGCAGGAGAATTACCACCAGATTACTCTCTAAACTCCGGCGTTCACTTCGCCCCATGTCTTCTATTTCTGCAATCAGATTTTCCCAGTCGATGTTTGAATAGTCGCGAACCCGCAACTTTTCCACAGTGGTTTCAATCCATTTCAGGTAATCTGTATCATACAATTTTTGTCTGTCAACTTCTAATTTTGTTGTCATAAGCTGTTCGTGCTAACAACTGTAAATTAACAAATATGGCGGTAGGAATCAAAAGGCAGTCCCGTCCGCCGCTTGACTTCGACAACTGATTTGTAAGCGCCTTTTCTCTGCCTTTCTCTAACTATTTTTTCCGCAACATATCGATCTAAACCGCTGGCGATTAACTCTTCCGGCGAAAGAATATTTAACCGTTTCCAAGTAAACTGCAATTCTTTTTGATAATTATAGCTGAAGCAAATCATCGGGGCGATGCGTCTGACGTGACTTTCGGGAACTCCGGCTATTTCTGATAACTCTTCGGCGTGGGTAAAAATGTAGCCTTCGTTTTGCAAAGATTCAATATCGTTGGCGTAGACGATCGGCAAACCCAAGATTCTGACCATATCGTCTTTGGTACACTCATTAATATCTATTTTGCCGCGCACGTTTGCCAGTTCTTCGGCATTTGTCGCAGTTGCAGGAACCAGTAAACCTCTAGGTGCGGTTTTGATCAGATAGCGCTTTTTCAAACTAAAAGCAGTGACAATTTGAGCAATCCACACGATCGTACCCAAATTAGTTGAAGAAGATACCGCTAGTGCTGCTAAAGTAATGGCAACACCCCATCCCATCCAACTGCGAATATTTGACTTTTGGCCTGCATAGGCGATCGCCAATCCGCCGAAGTAGGGAATAAAAGCATACCACACCCAATTTGGAGTTTGACGCAGCCAGTATAAATCTTGAGACACTTTAATTTTATCCTTAAATAGTTGTGTTCTCACACTTATTTCAATTCCACTTTTTTAATAGTGGGCTTCCTTCTTCTTTCTTCTTACCAGAAAGAATTGGTTTAAAGCCCCAAGCCGGATCGGGAGAAATTAAAAGAAGACTATTCATTACTCCAATCCTCTTCCTTCCAGGTAGAGGTCGCTATCAACTATCAACTGTCAACTGTCAACTGTCAACTGAATTATTCCTTCTTAATTACAATTCTCGCAGCAGTTTTTGGCGTTTTTCTTCATATTCTTCGGCCGTAATAGCGCCCATATCGTAAAGTTTTTTCAATTCGCCGATCGCCCCGGTTACATCTTTTGCGGCTCTGAGGGCATACCCCGACGGCAACGTGCCGCCATTGTACTGTACCTGAAAAGCTTGTTCCGACATCAGCAGCAGCCCGATAAAATCGAAAAATGCGATCAGTGACGGAATTAATGTCCAAGAAAATAGCAAGTATAATACCCCTGCTAAGTTATTGCCCAAATAAAATTTGTGAACTCCGAAACCTCCTACAAAGAAAGCTAACACAACTGCTACGGTTTTATCTTTTACCATTTTTACTTTCCCCAGTTTTTTATTTTAACTTCCGCGATCGACCTTTAACTCTCGACATTTAACGAGCTAGCTAAGTAATCTTACTAATTTTTACTCATTTATTTGGGTTTTTGCGAAACTTAGACATCGCAAAATACAGCAGAACTATACCGGCTTGAGCTTGTAGAATGACCAAGTAGCCTCTCAAGAAATAATTTAGTTCGCTGCCTGAATTGAGAGAAAATATTAAAATTCCCAAGGCTGCGTAGGGTGCGAAACGCATCCAACTCGGCGTTCCCTCTAAGTTGCGGCTGTTCAAATTGCTCATTCGGTTTAAGCCTCATCCTAAATTAAAATTTAGCTATAAATTAGCCGGATTGTCAACTTCCGTTTGGTACGATCGCCCGCGTGAGTCTCTCAATCATCAGCCGACAAGATATTACTTCCATGTTAAACCCTGTTTTTCCGCTAAAGTAAGGAACCGGGGCGGGCAGATCTGGATCTGTTGCTGATATTACAGATATGGGTGAACCCGCCCCTATAGGAATTCGGGTTATTTTACCAGAAAGAATTGGTTTAAAGCCCAAAGCCTGCTCGGGAGAAATTAAAAGAAGACTATTCATTACTTCAATCCTCTTCCTTCCAGGTAGAGGTCGCTACCCGTGCGGTCAACTGTCAACCCTTCGACTTCGCTCAGGGCAAGCTGTCAACTGTCAACTGTCAACTGAACGGACTAGATATCAGGGGCGCACCGAGCACCCTACTGCTGTTTTTGGCAAGAGTCGATCGCCCTGACGATCGCTCTCCAAAAAACTCGATTAATTCACAATTATTAACAACCGCCCCAATTAACTCGCGCCGCCGCCCAAAAGAAACAGACTCAGGAGAGTCCCGCTGTTCCAAAGACTGTGGAGAAGCATAGGAGCAAGTAGATTGCGTGATCGCGTATACACAAACCCCAAAACCGCACCCAAAGTCGCCAAAGGCAGAATCTCAGAGACACTCAAGTGAGCCACCGCAAACAAGAAAGCAGAAGCTGCGATCGCCCCCCAAACAGGCAAATAGCGAGTCAGAGAAGGCAGCAGAAAGCCCCGAAACACGATTTCCTCAAAAACCGGAGCCGCGATCGCAGCAGTGCCGAAAAACACCACCAAAGCCACGTTGTCTCTACCTTCAAGGACGATCGGCAAAATCGGATTACTGCCACCTTGTCCCTGCCAAAATTGCTGATTGATCAGCGACACCAAAACTACCAAAGGCAAAGCAACAAAATAGCCGCCAAAACCCCACAAAAACCAACTTCCCCGCCAATTAATCCGAAACCAACCTTCCGGCAAAGGCAAAAAAGACTTGACTGAAAAATACAGTACCGAAAGCCCCCCAGCCGACAGCAACAAATAAGTAGCAAAGATATAAAAAGCCTTGTCGCGCGGGTCAAAAGTAGCAGGGTTGAGTTTTAAAACAGCCAGAGAAACAGGCAGCAACAAATAGGGAATCAAGATTTGCCCGACAAAGAAAAAGCCGACCACAAGCACCTGCCAAACAATCTCACCGTCCCAAGGCACATCCCAAATCAAGCTCGCATTTCGCGCCAGCACCGGGCCGGAACCTGCTGTATCTAACTGCTTCCGCTGCAACAACCACTGCACGGTCAAACCAACCAGCAAAACCGTACCAATACAAAGCGATATAGCCGGAACGCCCACTATAATTGCCAACTTTTCTACAGCTTGCTGGGCCGTTACTTGCTCTGCTGCTTGCAGCGCCACCAGCTCTTTAGAACGTTCTTGCAGCTTGTAAAGTTGAGCTAGAGCGCTATAGCGAAACCAGCCGTCCAAAGACTTTTGAATGCGAGGCTCGGCATCCGGCAGCAGTTGAGCCGGATTGCTCCAAATTCCAGTTAAAACTTTAGCAGTTACCACCGAAGAATCGTCATCACTTTTAGTTTGGTAGCGCTCAACTAAATTTTTCCAAGTTTGAAGCGCCGCCTCAGTTTTGCCGCTGCTTGCCTGCAAAATTCCCAAGCGCAAGTCAAGTTCGTTTAGCAGCACTGACTGTTGATCGATAGACTCTGACAAAGCCTTGTTTTGAGCCAAGTTCAGAGTATTATCAGCAGACTTGGAGGCGATGGCAGACTGAATTCCTTTAAATTGTGATTGAGTTGTTTCGAGAGTTTTGCGAGTCGAGTCTCGCGCTTCTTGATATTGCGTCAAAGCCGTATTTAAAGGATCTGCACCGACAATATTGTTGCGCGCCGAACTTAAATTAGCACTCTGATTATTTTCTCCTTGCCACTCCGAGGCGTGCAGCAGCAAATTTGTTTGGTAGAGTTCCAGCCGGCTTTGAATTTGCGGCTGATTCCAACTAGCAAGTAAAGATAAACCGACCAGGGCGATCGCGATCGCCGTTAAAATACCTAAAATAACCCGCTTCAGTGTCATTACTGCTTTTCCGTCCCGCGCGAATCCGTGACTAAATCTTTTCCGTCTTTCATCATAGGTTGTTGCAGACGAGAGTATCCCGACAACTGGTAAAATTTCACTGGCTCATCTTTTTGACTCCCCTCAACAAGACTTACGCCACAAATCCTCGCTCCGCCATGTATAAGTAAGGTGCGTACCATTGGTGTTAACTTAACGTCAAACCCAGTTATAGACTGATGTTGGACTATTAAGACCAGAGCCCCCCTAGCCCCCCCTTCATAAGGGGAGTAGGGGGTGGGACAGGAGTATTCTCAAAGTCCCCCTTCATAAGGGTGGGACAGGAGTCTTCTCAAAGTCCCCCTTCTTAAAGGGGATTTAGGGGGATCTAGACTTTGCCTAAAAGCGACATTTATCAGCGGTTTCAGGCTTAAGTTGACACCAATGGGTGCACGGCGCACTCGAAGCGCGGTAACAGGCTAAATCTAAAATCTAAAATCTAAAATCTAAAATCGAATGACTCGCATTATCTTAGTCCGTCACGGCAAAAGCACCTACAATCAAGAGCGCCGCATCCAAGGCCGCCTCGATAAATCAATTTTGACAGAAGCAGGCCGCAACGCCGCCCTGCAAGTAGGCGACACACTCAGCAGTATCGCCTTTGATGCCGCCTATACCAGTCCCCTGCAACGAGCCAAAGAAACAGCGGAAATCATCTTGTCGCGCTTGACAAATCCGCCACAACTGCAGCCAACTGATAAATTGATGGAAATCGATTTGCCTCTGTGGGAAGGAATGTTGCGCCAAGATGCTATAGACAAATTCCCCGAAGCATATCAGCAGTGGCAAAGACAGCCCGACAAATTTTCCATGAAACTGCCATCTGCTGATGGAGAAATCGAACACTTTCCAGTATTAGCCGTTTTTGCTAACGCCCGTCATTTTTGGCAAGAACTTTTATCGCGCCACCAAGACGGCACAATTCTAGTAGTAGGTCATAACGGAATCAACCGCGCTCTCATCGCCACCGCGTCGGAAATTACCCCGAATTATTATCAATCAATTCAACAGTCAAATTGCGGGATTAGCGTCATCAATTTTGGGCCTTCTCCTGTAGGTGGCGATGAAAAAACAGAGCAAAATAAGAAAATTGCCGTTCAATTAGAATCGCTGAATTTAACCGCCCATACCGGAGAAATTTTCCCGAAACCGAGGGACGGACACAGCGGCCCGCGCTTGTTGCTGGTTCGTCACGGCGAAACAGATTGGAATAAAGCAGGTAAATTTCAAGGACAAATAGACGTACCTCTCAACGATAACGGTCGCGAACAAGCTCGGCAAGCTGCAGAATTTCTCAAGGATATAAAATTGGATTTTGCGATTAGCAGTTCGATGCTGCGCCCGAAAGAAACTGCGGAAATTATTCTCAAATATCACGGCGGTTTGCAACTGGAACTCCGCGACGAATTGAGAGAGATTAGTCACGGACTTTGGGAAGGAAAGTTTGAATCAGAAATAGAACAATCCTATCCGGGTTTGCTTGATGAATGGAAAACATCTCCTGAAACAGTCCAAATGCCCGAAGGAGAAAACTTGGAGCAAGTTTGGAGTCGGGCGATCGCAGCTTGGCGAGAAATCGTACAATCAGTTTCTGGTACTGGGATTGTCGTTGCTCACGACGCCATTAACAAAGCAATTCTCTGCCATCTATTCGGTTTGGAACCCGAACATTTCTGGAAATTCAAACAAGGAAACGGAGCCGTTAGCGTGATTGATTATCCCCACGGCCCCGATGGTTTGCCGGTATTGCAGGCGATGAATGTGACCACTCATTTGAGCGGCGGCGTTTTTGACCAAACAGCAGCCGGAGCACTGTAATAGGTTTGTAGTGAGGACTGAAGTCCTCACTACAAACCTGATAAGCAATCCTAAATCAGTTGTACAAATATGTAGGGGTAGTGCCCCCGTGCCTACCCCAGCCGTCATTGGGGCAACCACGGGGGGTTTGCCCCTACAAGAATTACACAAATCATTGAGGATTGCTATATAAGTTTTGAAATGTTTGAATTTTTATGTTTGATATCGTTTCCGGTTGGATCGGAATGATTTAACCGCAGAGAACGCAGAGAACACAGAGGGAGACAAGAGAGATGAATAATTCCGATGAAGAGCGGATTTGATTATGAATTGTAATTTATGAGCCGCGAACTGCTACAAAATGTACGGGTGCTAGATCCAGTTTCAGAGAGCGATCGCATCGCTGATATTCTAATTACCGAAGGTAAGATCGAAGCCGTTGACAAAAAAATTACCGAGTTTCCCCCTGACACGGAAGTGCGGGATTGCCAGGGACTGATTTTGGGGCCGGGGTTAACTGATATCTACAGTCACAGTGGAGAACCGGGTTTTGAGGATCGGGAAACCCTGGAATCCTTGATGCAGGCTGCGGCGGCTGGCGGTTTTACGCGGCTGGCGATTTTGCCGGATACGTCGCCGCCTGTTGACAATTTGGCCGGTTTAGCTTTGTTGCAGCAACATATTCGCAATTTGCCGATCGGGCTGCCCCGCTTGTATTTTTGGGGCGCGCTGACAGCGGGCGTTAAAGGGCAGCAGATGGCTGAGTTGGGCGAGCTGGTCTCCTCTGCGGTGGTGGGTTTTGCGGACGGTTTGCCGCTGTCTAATCCGGCTCTGGTGAGGCGTTTGCTTGAGTATATCCAGCCTTTGGGCAAGTCGGTGGCTTTGTGGCCGTGCGATCGAACTTTGGCAGGAAATGGCGCGGCGCGGGAGGGTGCGGTGTCGGTGCGCTTGGGTTTGCCGGGAATTCCGGCGAGTGCGGAAACTTCGGCTTTGGCGGCAATTCTGGAGTTGGTGCCATCTGCGGGCACTCCGGTTCACATTATGCGCGTTTCTACGGCGCGCAGCGTGGAATTGATTCGAGATGCGAAGGCGCGGGGTTTGCCGGTGACTGCGAGTGTGACTTGGATGCACTTGCTGTTGAATGTCGGGGCCATTTCAGGAAACTCGAAAAATTCCGGCGGCGGGAAAAATGCTCTGACTGCTTCGTTGGCCTACGATCCGAATTTACACCTGGAACCGCCGTTGGGCAATCTCAACGACCAATTAGCGCTGATTCAAGCTGTGAAAGATGGCGTAATTGATGCGATCGCGATCGATCACAACCCACATACTTATGAGGAGAAAACTGTGGCTTTTGCTGATAGTCCGCCCGGGGCGATCGGCTTGGAATTAGCTTTGCCTTTGCTATGGCACGGACTGGTAGAAACTGGCGAATTTTCGGCTTTGGAACTGTGGCGAGTTTTGAGCGCAGGCCCTGCCGTTTGTCTCGGTCAAACTCCGCCCACGGCTGCACCGGGAGTCTCTGCTGAGCTGATTTTGTTCGACCCGGAAATGAGTTGGACTGTTGACGGGCAAAGTCTGAAGTCGCGATCGGCAAATACGCCTTGGTTGGGACAAAAAATAGCGGGAAAAGTTGTAAAAACTTGGATTTATTGACCGTTGGAATTGGGACTTATTTAACGAACCGCGAAGGGCGCGAAGGAAGAGAGAGAAGATAAAGAAGAATATCGGTAATTTGGTACGTGGAAGTTTTGGATCAAGCCGGATAAATATATGATTGCTGTCGTTCCTTCGTGGAATTCCACACCGCAAAACCTGACATTAGACATCAACGAAATTCATGTTTGGCGTGTCTCTCTGGCTCAAACAGAATCTTGCTTGCAGAGTTTACAACAGACTCTCTCTACCGACGAGCGGACAAAAGCCGATCGTTTCCACTTTCCAAAAGGTCGATCGCAATTTATTGTGAGTCGTGGGGCGCTGAGAGAAATACTGAGTCGCTATCTTACCATAAATTCTCACATTTTGCGCTTTGACTACAATCCCTACGGCAAACCCTCTCTCAGCGTCGCCCAAGGTGGAAATACCCTACGTTTCAATTTGTCTCACTGTCGGGAAATGGCTATAATTGCTATTACCAAAAATCGAGATATTGGTGTCGATATTGAAGGCATAAATCCAAGATTTCCTTTTCTGGAGATTGCTGAAAAGTTTTTTTCACCATTAGAAAACTCTGTGTTGCGTTTGCTCCCAGAACATCTCCAAGCCACTGCTTTTTTTACCTGCTGGACTCGCAAAGAAGCCTACATTAAAGCAGTCGGAAAAGGACTTTCTATTCCCCTGAATCAGTTTGATGTCAGCCTCGCACCAGGAGAACCTGCCGCGCTGTTAAATGTTGAAGGAAACTCCGAAGAAGCATCGAAATGGTCTTTAATTGAATTATTTCCCTGTTCAGATATGGTGGCGGCTGTTGCGGTTGCAGGAGATTGCTCGAAACTTCATTGTTGGGAGTGGAGAAGGGAGTTTTGATTTATACTGAGATGTTGCACCATTCTCAATAAGCTTTTTATGAACAGGCAAGATGCCTGTTCCACAAGAAAATTCAATCTTTGTGGAACAGGCATCTTGCCTGTTCTTGAGAATGGTGCAAGATGTGAGTTTATACCGCTCGCGAGCGGGTAAAAGAGAACGGCAACAGTTGCTGGAAGATATCTACTGGTTGCACCTGCAAGCTATTGTATGGCGCACCCTACATAGACAAATAAGGACACAAGAATGTTGTGTCCCTATGTCAATTCGACTGCAACTTGCTACCCTACAACTGATTTAAAAATTTAACCAAATCGATAGCCGAACCCGCGTACCGTAATGATATATTCCGGTTGGCCCGGATCTATTTCCAACTTTTCGCGTAGCCAGCGGATGTGAACGTCAACTGTTTTGCTGTCTCCGATAAAATCTTGGCCCCAAATTTTTTCCAGCAACTGATCGCGAGACCAAACTCGCCGGGGATTACTCATAAATAGTTCTAGTAAGCGAAACTGTTTAGGAGAAAATTTCACTTCTAGACCGCGAACCAACACGCGGCACTCTTCAGGATACAGAGTTATGCTCTTATATTGCAGCATCATCGGTTGCGGCAACTGACCGAGGCGCTGGCGCCGCATCAGCGCCCGACAGCGGGCGATAAACTCGCGCATTCCAAAAGGCTTTGTCAGATAATCATCCGATCCGGCTTCTAAATAAAAAGCGCAATTGTTGGCACTTCCTCTAGCACCGATAATCAAAATAGGGACGGGATTTCCTTGATGTCGTAACATTCGACACAGATCCAAACCGTTAATTGAATCCATAATTAACAGGTTAAAGGCAAATTCACCGTGGTATGACGAAGAAGCCTGTACAGAAGGCAGAGCGTTGCGCCCGTCGCTAGTAACCACCACCTCGTAGCCCTGTTCTTTAAGGGCTAAAGCTAGCATTTCCCGCAACAGATCTTCACCTTCCAATAACAAGATACGGCCGGCTTGTCCAACAGCCAACCTTGAAGGACTTTCGCTTAATTCAGCAGAAGACATAAATATCAATGGGAGTGATGTTTGTATGTGGCTAGCGCGAGGTACCTTCTTCAGTAGCTGAGGCACTCTCGCGCTGCGATCGCTTGTACGATCGCCATTTGTTTGATCGCTTAGAATCTTTCGCCAGTCCATCCCACAGACACGCGCTCGACCTTGGCTACTTGCTCGTGTAAGGAATACAGCCGTAGAGCAGTTGCCGGAACCGCGCTGTCTGCCTGCGTCCAGGCCACAGAAGTCTGGTCATTTTTCGGGGTCGGTGTTAATTTCATAAAACATTGCCCGCTGTTAATGGACCAGGTAACACCCAATCTATAGGGAGATGCTTGCTATACTACTCTTAAAAGGTTATTAAAAGGTAAAGTTTTGGTAATTAATTGGTTAAATTATTAAGGTTAAGTAATATAACTGTAAAGTTGCGATCGCACTGTAGAGCCTTTTTTAAGAAGACAATAAGAAGTTTGCCCAAAGTCCTTTTTTTCCCCGTGCCGGCTACGATCGACGATAGCAAGTAAAAATTCTGTAGACTGCCTATCATGTTGCTGCATTTGAGTACCTGGCCCGAGGTAGAAGCTTATCTCGATAGCTCCCGAGGCATAATTATCCCGATCGGCTCCACCGAACAGCACGGGCCCACCGGCTTGATCGGCACTGACGCCATTGCTGCGAGTGCGATCGCCCGCGGAGTCGGCGAAGCTGCCAATGCCTTAATCGGCCCGACAATTAATGTAGGCATGGCCTTGCACCACACCAGCTTTCCCGGCACAATCAGCCTCCGACCGCAGACGCTAATACTCGTAATCAGGGATTATATCACATCTTTAGCAAAATCTGGATTTGAGAAATATTTCTTTATTAACGGTCACGGCGGCAACATTGCCACAATGAAAGCAGCATTTTCCGAGACATACGCGCATTTGTCAGACTTAAATTTACCAAATGCCGATCGAATCCAGTGTCAAATCGGCAACTGGTTCATGTGCGGCTCAGTCTACAAACTAGCAAAAGAATTATACGGAAACCAAGAAGGTTCCCACGCCACCCCCAGCGAAATTGCCTTAACCCAGTACCTTTATCCAGAAGCAATCAAGCAAGCTCCGCTTTCGGAAGAAGTCGCTTCCGGGTACAAAATTTACGGTGCTGCTGATTTCCGCCGCCGATTTCCCGACGGGAGAATGGGTTCAAATCCCGGCTTAGCAACCCCCGAACAAGGTCAGCAGTTTTACGAATTAGCAGTCAAAGAATTGACTAATAATTATTTGGAGTTTTTAAGTTCCGATTAACGTTTTTTCTTCTCGTTACCAGGAATATTCTGGTAACGAGTAAAAATGTCAAACTCTTCTATATTTTACAGTTATGAGTGAGTCCGCGACAGGATAGTGTTATGTAGGGTGCGGATCTGCTCTATGGTTCAATGGAACTTGCAGATTGACGGGTGGCGACGCACCTTACTTACTACAAGATTGTGTGTACCACCTATACATGGAATATGCTATATCTCCCGATTAACCACCGGGAGAATATCAAAACTATTCCACAATCCAAGGATTTAAACAAGGTGTCCAAGCACTCAATTCTTCTTCCTTGAACCAGAGACTAATTTCCGCATGGGCAGTTTCCACAGCATCAGAACCATGAATAATATTGCGGCCTACATTCACAGCCAAATCGCCACGAATTGTCCCCGGTTCTGAATTCAGAGGATTTGTTGCGCCAATCATTTTCCTCGCCGAGGCCACAACGCCGGATCCTTCCCACACCATCGCCACCATCGGCCCGGAAGTGATGAAGTCTACCAGTCCCGCAAAAAAGGGTCTTTCTTTATGTACGCCATAATGTTGTTCGGCAAGTTCGCGACTCGCCGTGATTAGCTTCATGCCAACTAGCTTAAAGCCTTTGCCTTCAAAACGACCGATAATTTCGCCGACGAGTCCGCGCTGTACGCCGTCGGGCTTAATCGCTAAAAAAGTCCGTTCCAAGATTAACTCCTATAATTGTGTTAACTGATCCAAAAGATAGAGTAACTCAGAACGCACCTAAAGGCAATTCTGAGAATTGGAAATTGTCATTTGGAGACTTATGGCTCAATACGGTTCACTTAAGACAGATCCCCCCTAACCCCCCTTAAAAAAGGGGGGACAAGAATGCCCTCAAAGTCCCCCTTGCTTTCGGGGGATGCGAGGGGGATCTCCGGGGTATAAATAGTGTTAAGTGAACCGTATTGGCTTATGACCGCAGGAAGAAGGAAGAAGGAATAAGAAGAGGGAAGAGAAAAGAGGGAAGAAGCAATAAAAGCTAGGGTTAAAGAAACCGGGTTTCTCAGAAAATTTTTTGTTGAGCAGCTATGAATCTCCAAAAAAACCTGGTTTCGAGACTTCTATGCGTCTAGGACTGATTTGCATGGAGCACCGCGATTTTGTAAAAAGCATTTTTTAGCAGTGCGAACAGGATGCTCACTTGCCCATATAGCAATCCTTGCAGGAGTCGTAAACTTTTTACCCCACCCCAACCCTCCCCTTATCAAGGGGAGGGAGTAAGAAATTCACAAATGATTTAGGATTGCTATATAAGTTAATCAGCCTTTGAATTATCGGTAAATAAATAATCCAACTCTTGTGGGGTGGCTTTGAGCAACGCCTGAAATATGCAATCTAAATTTAGAACATTTTATCTCTAGCGAACAAGATGCTCGAACTTCTGGCATAATATGATACAAGTCACAATTTACTGTGACTGCCAACACTCTTACCTATGATCTCAAATACAAATATGTATGATAATAAACACAATTATTTAGGCTCGAAAATATAGATAATTAACGGAGGTATGAAGATTATCTTGACAGCAATTATTCAGGCGAAAAAAGTATGAAAGCCATTGTAGGATTCATTGAACCCAAAAAGCAAGAGTTTGCAAAATTGCCCTTGTTTGACTTTCTAGCCAATAAACAGATTCACGCGAATCAACGACTAATTTTTGCACCTGTACTCGCTCCTTTGGCTGTGGGATTGAGCGATTTAAATAAATATGTACTGCGAGAATCTTCTAGTAATAATAAAGTTCAGGAACTCATTAATAAATATACTTATAAAAAAAACTATTATTGGCACGACTATCTAGAATACCTAGAGGAACTGGGCTTAAACCAATTAATGAGTTACGGCGATTTCAGACTGCTTTGGGGTGAAGAAACTAAAAAAACTCGATCGCTTTGTTCCGTGATCGAACGCTACGCTTGGAAAGCCTCTCCCATTCAGAAACTGGTGTTAGTGGAAGTCCTCGAAGGAACTGCCCAAGTTTTTTTTGAGGCGGCGCTAGCAGTGGTAATGGAATTACAGCAAATTAACCAAAAAGAATCTGTTGATTTTGGAGGAGGTTATGGGGGTTTAGAAAATTATTACCTTTTAAACACGCCAGAGATGTTGCAACTTTTAGCAGAGATCAAACTTACTAATGCGGAATGCCAAGCAGCTTTAGAATTAGCACAAAATGTATTTGAACTGTTTACAGAAGCGATGAACGAGCTATTCCGGCACAGCCAAACAAATTCTTGCAAGACTGTGCTGCAAATATCCTCAATTTCTGCCTTCGCTCATTGCCCGATCGACTGTCTCGATATTTGTTAGTTTAAACAATTACTAAATTATCTCGGTGTACCGCCGTTTCTACGCCTGCATAGCCTAAAATCTCAGCAATTTTATCGGACTTGCAGCCCTGGATTTGTCTCAATTCTAAACTGCTATAATTCACAAGTCCTCTAGCAATTTGCTTGCCGGCTGCATCGCACAACTGCACGGAATCATCAGCTTGAAATTCTCCTTCTACTTGAGCAATACCCGCAGCTAAAAGCGATTTTCCGCTGTGGGAAATTGCCTTGACAGCACCCGCATCTAAATATAGTTTTCCGGCTGGAATTAGCACGTTAGCTATCCAGTGTTTGCGAGCGTTTACAGGGCGCGGTTGAGGCTCGAATTGAGTACCGATCGACTCTCCGTTAAGTATTTTCTCGATATTACCAGGAAAGCAGCCGTCAGTGATGACAGTCCGCACTCCCGATGCAGTGGCGATTCTGGCTGCTTCAATTTTTGTCACCATTCCGCCGGTTCCCCAACCGCTGCGGGAATCTCCTGTTTGCACCTGAAATTCTGTGAGCTGTGCCATACTTTGGACTAGGGCGATCGGCTGCGCGTCGGGATTGCTGCGCGGATCTGCCGAATACAGCCGATCGACATCCGTGAGTACAAACAACCAATCTGCCTCTACCAAACTCGCCACCAGCGCCGAAAGCGTGTCATTATCGCCAAATTTGAGTTCGTCTACCGCTACTGTATCGTTTTCATTGACGATCGGAATCACGCCCAACCTGAGCAGTTGTTGAAAAGTATTGCAAGCGTTAACATAACCGTTACGCTGCACTAAATCGCCCCTGGTGAGCAATACTTGAGCGATCGGCTGTTGCAGAGTAGTAAACAAGTCATCGTACACCCGCATCAGTCGCCCTTGGCCCACAGCCGCCACAGCCTGTTTCATAGCAATGTTTCGCGGGCGTTCCGTCAAACCCAAGCGCGCGCAGCCAACCCCAACTGCACCGGAAGAAACCAAAACTACTCGATGGCCTTGCTGCCGCAAATCAGCTAAAATTTCGACCAATGCAGCAATAGTTGAAAGAGCTAAGTTTCCTGTAGTCGATCGAGTCAGCGTCGAAGTTCCAATTTTAACAACAATAGTTTTAGTCTGTTGTCTGTTGACTGTTGACTGTTGACTGTTGACTGTTGACTGTTGACTGTTGTCTGTTGACTGTTGACTGTTGACTGTTGACTGTTGACTGTTGTTTGTTGTCATTAGTTACCTATGCCCTATGCCCTATGCCCTATGCCCTATGCCCTATGCCCTATGCCCAATTCCCTATGCCCTATGCCTTATGCCCTATGCCCTATTTAATCTTTAATTTTCAGAGAAGCCCCCAAAGCTTGAGAAACCCAAACTTCAAAAGAGCGCACCGGATACTTGCGAAGCGCATAGCCAGCATCAACCATTGGTTCCACTAAAATAGTGAACATACCCAAACGATTGCCAGCTAAAACATCAGTAAAAAGTCGATCGCCCACCATCGCCACCTGTTCCACCGGCAAATTCATCGCCGTCACTGCTGTTCGCAACTTGCGGCGCGACGGTTTAGCAGCACCCGTGATGTAAGGTAGATTCAAAGAATCAGCAATTCGACCGATCCGATTTTGACTTAAATTATTGCTCGCCAACCATAGCGATACCACGGGTTTAATTTCTTGCACCCACAAACTGAGTTCAGGAGAAGCATTCATTGCCGTAATGGGAACGAGAGTTTCGTCCACATCCAACACTAATCCTTTAATCTGATATTTCTGCAGAATATCTGCAGTTAAATTCACGACCGAATTGCCTAAAACTAAGTCAGGCTGTAGTAGTTTACCCCAAGTCATAATGATTTTAGCTTTTAGATTTTAGAGTTTAGATTGAAAAATAATAAATTGGGAGTTAAAGAGTCAAAAAGTAAAAAATCAAAAGTTAATAATTATGGCTTTTCCTTTGTTACTTTTGACTTTTTACTTTTTTATTAGTCATTGCCAATCTATGGATTCAATCGCAACTGCTGCTCAACTTTAGCAATAGCAGCATCGTGTTCCGCCTGCGTGCGACTAAAAATGTGAGTGCCGTCGTATCGAGCCATAAAATACAGATATTCTGTCTTTTCCGGAGTCAGAGTCGCTTCCAGACTTGCTATTCCCGGAGATGCGATCGGAGTTGGCGGCAGCCCTACATTGATATAAGTATTGTAAGGAGAAGGCGTTTCCACCTGCTTGAAAGTCAAAGGCTTCTCCTTCGTTTGCCTAATGCCGAGGGCGTATTCAACCGTCGGGTCAGAACCCAAGGTCATACCCTTATTCAGACGGTTGTTAAATACCCCAGAAATAAGATTGCGCTCGCCCGCCACCACAGCCTCTTTTTCCACAATACTCGCCAGCGTCACCCACTCTTTCAAATCCAGCTTAGTATTCTTCTGATTTTTTTGATATATCGGCAAAGCCAACTGCTCGAAACGACCGAGCATTTGCTTAATGACAGCTTGCGGACTAATTGCATCGCCGTCTAGCTGATAAGTATCCGGGTACAAAAAACCTTCCAAGTGAGGCAGGCCACTCGGTAACCAAGGGTACTGCGCGTAGGGAACTTGACTCGCCACCGCCATAAAATCCTTAGCCGGGAAAAAACCTTGCGCTTCAAAATAAGCGCTCATTTGTTGCAGCGACCACCCTTCTGGAATCGTGAAACTCTGCTGTACGACTTCGCCCTTCCAAATTTTTTCAGCAACTGCACTCAGGGGCTGAGTCGGCGACAGTTGGTAAGTTCCTGCTTGAAAACCTCCCTCGCGGTTTTGCAGAGTCAGCCAGCGGGCCCACATATTCCATGCCGAGCTCGATCGAATCAACCCTGCGGCCTCTAAATCCCGGCCGATTTTTTGACTGGGAGTACCCTCCGGGATTTGGATAGAAACAGCAGCATCCTCTGCCGGGGAAGTTGACGTTTCAGCTATTTTAGGCGGCGCCGAAGCCCAGCTCCACCAAGCCCAGCCCTGCCAAGCGCCAACTCCCCAGATTGCCGGCAGCAACGCCAGATAAAACAACCATTTAGAGACTTGCGGAGTACCTTTTTGGCTCTCGCGTGCGCTGCCTTTTGTCATTTGTTCTTTATTCATAGTCCGTTGTCCTGGATAAGTGGCGATTAACTAGCGACTAATGACTGATGACCTGCGATTGATGACCGAAAAGTTACGGATACAAGCCTTTTAAAAGACCCAATTCACGCGATCCCATTCAAAAGCCCGATCGCGAAGGCAGAAGTGCCATCTCGAAAAAGTTCGATCGGGCGAGCAGTTTACTTTTTTATAAAATAGTAAAAACTTCTGCTTTTTGCCATCAGGCCTTATGCCTGCAATTAATATCTAATCAAGCTCGTCAAAGAACTGGTCTTCCAGCATAGGTAACATCGGTTCCAGCCTTTGGAACTCTTCTTCCGAGAGCAATTCTGGCTTGCCGTCGTCATTCATTCTAGCCAAGATAAAGAACGGGTCGAGAGGCGTATAAATCGCATATTCCTGTTCTTCGTGGTAGAAACTGGTCAGCCACATCAGCTCCTCGAAATCCGACTCCTCATCTGGATCGACATCGGATGCCATATCCTCTTCGGGAAATTCCGGCAATTCGCCAACCACAGTCAGCGTCACCGCCGTGCGTCGGAGCGTCAAGTTCTGCTCTTGCAGTACAACTCTAGCTGTATCAAAAATTTTGTCAATTTCGGTCTCGTCTTCTACAGGAATTGCTGCTTCGTCGTTATCGTCTCCGTGCCAGGTAAAAATTTCTACGGGTGAGTCGATCGGAAGCAGCAAAGCGTATTCTTGATCTTCTAGGTTCATAGAATATTCTATGTTGCAAGTCAGCGATCGCCCAACTTCATCCGTCAGGGTGACGGACTCTTCGTGGGAATTGCCATTCTCTTTTTTGCGGTATGGGGATGAGGACATCGCGTGTATCTTAGTTTTCCGTCAATAATTCAGTAACGTTGGCTTGACAATTGGGAATTTTCGTGGCGATATTCTGGCTAAGTGAGCGACTATCGCCAGTCCACAAGCTTAAACCGCGAGACTCGCGGCCTTTTCCACAGGCGAGGAGTGCAGCGTTCAAATCTCAGTCGAGTCCGCAAGCGACACTGAGGACAAATCACGATTTTGTGCTTCTTCAGTACCAAGGGTACAGCAGAATTTTCTCCAGTTTGTCAAGGGTTACAGGTGTGCGTAGCAAACTTGCACAACCAGGATATCATGCCTCTGTTACAAGCTATCAAGGATTGGGAAGGGCACAGATATTTTGCCTCCGCTCGTCTAGCCACTGCTGCAAAATCAGGGCCGCTGCTTTGCGATCGATCGCACCCTTATTTTGGGACAGCGAAATCCCTGCTGCTTTCATCAATTCCTCTGCCTCAACCGAAGTCAGGCGCTCGTCCACGTATTCTAGGGGGAGATCTAAAGCTGTGGCGATGCGATTCGCATATTTCTGCACTTGTCGGGCTTGGGCCCCCAATTCTCCGCTCAGGGAGTAAGGCAAGCCGGCCACTAAAATTTGCACTCTCCGCTCTCGGACGAGCTCTCGGAGATAAGCTACGTCTCGATCAAAGGACGATCGTACCAGTGTTGTAATGCCCGTAGCTATTAAACCGGTGCCGTCACACCCGGCGATGCCGACTCGTTTGAGGCCGATATCTAATCCCAGAGCTGAAATCCATAATTTATCGTTGGACATTAATCAATTTTAGATTTTTAGATTTTAGATTTTAGATTTTAGATTTACTTCTTTCTTACCGGAATATTTTTTTTAACGAACCGCGAAGACGCGTTAGGCGAAGCCGCGCGTAAGCGCTAGCACGCGAAGGAAGAATGGAAGAAGTTGAGTTTGTTCGGTTTGTTGTGAGGACTTTAGTCATTTGATAATGATGACTAAAGTCCGAACGCTCAAACCGTTTTTATTGCTCGTAATTGAGCGGACATCATATCAAGAATTAAGTTTTACTCTTGCGAGTCGCCGTCTTGAGGCAATTCCGGCAAATAAGGAGGCACAATGCTGCTGCCATCTGTTGCTGCCGATTCAGAATTCTGGGAGTTCAAGGGGTTAACTTGATTCCCTTGACCGTTTCCTGAGTCCACCAAAAAGGGCTTGATCTCTGACGACGCGGGCCCGGCTGTGGCTTCCCCAGCCATCGGGCCGAGCCAGGACATCCGGCCGGGTACGGGTTTGCGAGTTGGCTGGAAGCTTTGCAACATCTCTGATAGCTGGAGTCCTTCGAGAGAGACCAACTTGGACTCGCGCAATTTGTGCCACACTGATCGAGACATCAGCAAACTGTGTTCCAGACGCAGTGCTCCAAATTGTTCTAAATAAGCTTCCCGTTCCGGTTGATAGTCAGCGGAAGCCAGTTGCAGGCTTTGAGCCGGGAAATCTTGAACGAGGCGCGCCATCTGGGACAGCAGTTCTGGGTAGAGCCAAGTGTAGGCTGGGTGTACAGTCAACTGGGCGACGTGCGGTTGGTGGCCGTTGCGGGATAGCTGCACCTGAAAATAGCCGATCGCGGCTTTGCGCTGCGGTTCAAACACGTAGCCGCTGACTACCTCGGTTTTGCCCAGCCACTGTCTGGCACCTTCGACTAAAGCGCCGAAAAAACTGGTTTTGAAGTCTTGAATGTGCCGATCGAATACTTGGCGCACCAGAGGGGGCATAGATGCGGTATCGAGTTGATA
The DNA here is from genome assembly GCF_036701775.1 of Microcoleus sp. N9_A2. Taxonomy (NCBI): domain Bacteria; kingdom Bacillati; phylum Cyanobacteriota; class Cyanophyceae; order Oscillatoriales; family Microcoleaceae; genus Microcoleus; species Microcoleus sp. N9_A2. The sequence goes on from NZ_JAUBRH010000041.1 coordinate 59,468, forward strand.
CAGCAACTGAGCGTCGGCATTGCTGACCGGCAGCAGGTTGGGCAAATCTGGGGTCGCTGAGGCCATTTCTTGAAGGCGTTCTGGGGCGATCGTCCAGTATGTCATCTGGGCCAAAGGCTGAAACCCGTTTTGCCGATACAAAGCCAAGGAAGTTGTGTCACCGACATTCACTTCCAACAGCCACGTCCGCGCCTCCCAGACTGCCTCAAAGCAGTACCGCAGCAGCATGGAACCAATGCCTTTGCTGCGGGCTTCTGGGTCTACTCCGATGCGATCGATCCGCCAAGTGCTGCGGGTGCGGTTGAAAGGAGAAATCTGAATTATGCCCTTAACGCTCCCCTCTTCTTCGGCAACATGGGCACGGAACAGGGACTGACAAGGGTTGGGAAACAAGCTAAAAATCTTTAGCAGTCCGTACCAGCGACGAATCTGCTGCAACTTTTTACCTAGTACCAAGTCGCAGCTTGCACCCTTGCGTTTTTCTGGCTCTTCGGCTGTTTCCGCGCACAGTTGTTCCATCACCTCAATGTCGCGATACTGAAACGGGCGAATCACAACCTGGTTTTGGTTTTGGGAGGGAAATGAAGTCATAGCATACAAGTGGAGAAGGGAAATTTAAAAATAAAAATTCCGAAAGGGGAAGAGTTAGAGAAGTTTTGAGTTTTGAATGGGTAAATTTTGAGTTCAAAACTTATAACTTTTGATTCTTCTCCCTTTCTCGCTCGATCGAAAATTAAAAATTTCAAATCATCTTTTTGAATTTTTAATTTTCTGTTTTCAACTCAAGATTTTTGTGGCAGAGGTCGAATTACAACGACCGGTGTTCGCTCGTCACCATTCCCGGCGGGGTTGCTTCGCAAGGCTTGCTCTAAGAATGTTACCGATAAATCGGAGGTCGCTGCTAATATCTTAACTGCTTTCAAGTCATTAGCGTCTACGATCGCCGCCGAAAGCCCGGTTTCTCGTTGAATTTCTTCTACAACTTGCTGAGGATTGTCTGGGCCGAGGACAATAAATTGGTCGAAGGGAGGCAAAGTCCCAGTAACGTCGTCGATCAGCCTGGCTTGTTCCCCTGCTAGTTGGTAAAATACTCCCGGTTTGCCAAATATTTTGGCCACAGCGCCGATCGCAAATGCTGCGACTACGCGCCAAGGCCCCACTACATCCACCAAAGTTTGCATTCCGCAAGCCGTGGCCAAACTCGACATCGGCAAGAAAAACAAACAAACTCGCTTTGCTACCCATCCGGGTTTAACTTCGCTGGGATGGTGGTAGCGTCCCTGCATCAAAGCTAGGGGAGTTTCTGCAAGGGCGACAATATCGCCTTTCTGGGCGCGCGGCAGCACGTAGCGCTTGACAATTTCGACGGGATCGTCTAGTTCCGCCAGTATGTGGGTGCGAATCGGCAAAACTTCGGCAACTCCGACATTGCGGGCGACGGGTACGGTGTCCGAGTTGGGAAATTGCAGCGGGACTACTACGTTGCGGATTTTGGGGATGCGCCCGCCGGGGCCGTAGGTGACGAAATGTATTTGCACCCAAGCTGACTGCAATTTGGTTAAATCTTGCCCTTGAATGTCTACAGAAACTTTGATTTTGGTGGTTTTTTGGGCTTTTACAATATAGCCGAACCAGTAATCGTCCGATCGGGCTTTTGCGTCTTTGTGACAAGGAATCACTTTTGTCTGGAAAGTCACGCCATCCAAACTTGCGTCTGACAGCAGTTTCACCTGTGCGCGCACTTCCGGCAACATCACCTCGAACCGCTGTGTCAGGTTGCGGAACTCCATTTCGCCGACTAAAAGATAGCGGTTGGGTTCGGAGATGGCTAAGTGCCATTCTCCGGCTGTTAGTTCTAGTTTATTTGCACTTCCAGTCCGGCGATAGTTCAACTCTAGGCCCAATCCGCCCAATGCTAGCAGCGAACCGGCTGCTGCGATTCCTGTTGCTAAAGTCTCAATCACTCAAATCACCGCCAATAATATTTTGTGTTTACTGTAGTCGATATCGGGTACTTCGATCGCCGATCCGGTAGTAATTGGATTGTGCTGAGTTTGTTGAGGGCGATCGAACTTATGCCCAATTACACGTAAGTGCGATCGCGCGTCTGTGGCTAAAGCGGTCAATTTGCTGTTCAAAGAGCTCTCCTCGTGAGTTAGATCACTCCAAAATCTGGCGTTGCTTAATCAGGGTATGAAAAAAATCAGTTGAAAATCCCGAATTTTTGTGGATACTGGTTTCTATGACTTGCATATTTAGCCTTTCCTACCGTAAATCAGCAACGTCTACCAAACAAATCACTTAATTCAATAATTTAATAGTTAAATATTTTTAATATATATATAATATTTTTTTGAGACGTTAAGTTATAAGCTGGTTCTCCACATTTTTTTAGAATATTTATTAATCATTTAATCACTAAGTAGTCAAACAAAACTAATTACACAAACAACTAATATGATATAATAAAAAATATCAAGTTGTGTTCAAAGAGGTTTTATATGTTTTTACTTCGAGATATTAACCCACTTTCCTTAAAATTGCTAAACCGAATTTATCGCGAAAGCAGACATCATCAAGTGCGCCAAAGAGCACATTTTTTGGGAGCATCCCGGTTTTGCAAAAGCCTCAAATAGCCAAGAGGTCGTTGAGGTAAGCACAACGAAGTTTTAGCATTTG
>NZ_JAUBRH010000042.1:0-38994 GCF_036701775.1 Microcoleus sp. N9_A2
TATGCGTTTTATCATGCGACGTTTCAGGAGTATTTTGCGGCGTTGGCGGTGGATGATTGGGATTATTTTTTACCTCGGAATCATGTTGATTTTCCGGTGGTGGGGAAGGAATATCGGATTTTTGAAGCGCAGTGGAAGCAGGTGATTTTGCTGTGGTTGGGGCGTGGGGAGATAGAACGAAAGCATAAACAGAAATTTATTGATGCTTTGGTTAATTTTGAGGATGGATGTGGAGAATGGGGTGTTTTATATATATTGGACAGATGGGAACATCTATTGAGAGTAGAAAAAGGTTTTTATGAATATCGAACCTATTTTTTAGCCGTCGCCGCAATTGCCGAATTTCAGGATTATTCCCAAATAGATGAAATAATAAGGCAAATTGTTAAGTGGAGATTTGGTTATTTCGATACTCAAAAACAAAAGTGGGTAAAATTTTTCAATGTAATTAGCAATGCAGCTATGGAAGCATTGCAACAGACACACCGCCCAAAAGCGATCGATGCTTTGGTGGAACGGCTCAATTCTCGCGATCTTAGAGATTACATCCGTGGGGAAGTGGCCGCAAGCTTAGGGAAAATTGGTCAAGGCAATCAAAAAGCGATAGATGCTTTGGTGCAACAGCTCAATTCTCCCGCTCTCGATCATTTCACCCTTTGGGAAGCGTCATTGAGCTTAGACAAAATTGCCTCTGGTAATCAAAAAGCGATCGCTGCTTTGGAACAATTACTTAAGCTTAATCTTGATGATTCCGCCCGTTGTCTAGTGCCAGTCACTTTAGGATACATTGACCCAGGCAATCAAAATGCGATCGCTGCTTTGGAGCAACTGCTTAATTCGTCCATTCTTGATGATGACTCTGGCAGGCAAGTGGCTGTAATCTTAAAAGAAATTGACCCAGACAATCCAAAAGTGATCGATGCTTTGGAGCAACTGCTCACTTCTCCGGCTCTTAATGATGACACCCGTAGGGAAGTGGCAGCAAGCTTAGGGAAAATTGATCCAGGCAATCAAAATGCGATCGATACTTTGGTGCAACAGCTCATTTCTTCCGCTTTTGATGAGGAGTATGATAGCACCAGCAGGCAAGTGGCAGTAATGTTAGAGGAAATTGGTCAAGGCAATCAAACAGCGATCGATGCTTTGGTGCAACTTCTCATTTCTCCCGATCTAAATAATTACACTCGTGGGGATGTAGCAGAAAGCTTAGGGGAGATTGCTCAAGGAAATCAAAAAGCGATCGCTGCTTTGGAACAACAGATCACTTCTCCCGCTCATGATGATGACACCCGTAGGGAAGTGTCAGCAAGCTTAGGGAAAATTGACCCTGGTAATCAAAAAGCGATCGATGCTTTGGAGCAACTGCTCACTTCTTCCAATTACATCCGTAGAGAAGTGGCAGAAAGCTTAGGGAATATTGACCCTGGCAATCAAAAAGCTATCGATGCTTTGGTGCAACTGCTCAATTTACTCCATCTTGATGATGTCACCCGTTGGCTAGTGGCAGAAAGCTTAGGAGAAATTGACCCTGGCAATCAAAAAGCGATCGATGCTTTGGTCCAACTACTCAATTCATTACATCGTAATGACTTAACTTTTTTACGAGTGATACAAAGCTTAGGGAAAATTGGTCAAGACAATCAAACAGCGATCGACGCTTTGATACAAATTCTCAATTCTCCCGCTCTTGATAATTACACTTGTGGGCAAGTAGCAGCAAGCTTAAAGAAAATGAACATCAAGACAGAAAAGCAGTTTGCCGTCATCACAACCTTAAAAGCCAAATTCAACGACTCTCAGCAAGTTGATAAGAACTGCTACGAATTAATCTGGCACTACGGCGAAAATCTGCCCTACTCGGACTTCTACCGCGCATGGCACGGTTTAACCGAAACCCAAACCTCCCCCCTCGTCCAAACCCTGAACCTCGCCCAACTCCCCCAACTTCTGCAAACCCAACTCACCGAAACCAATCTCCACCAAAACCTCCAAATCTTTTGCATCGACACCAGCAAATTCATCGACACAGATAACCCCGCCCTCGAAATCTACGAACAATTCCTCAACCAAAACTGTCCCCAACGCCCCAACGGCGAACCCGAAACCCTCCCCCAACTCAAATCCTACTGGAATCAACTCCGCCGCGACAGCGACCAACACCCCATCCTTATCTTCTACGAAGACCCCACATCCCCCGCCTCCCAGGGTTTGAGCCCTACTTTCCTCAATGCGCTTACCCGCTTCGACGGTACAATCTGTCTCATCGCAGACACGCCTCACCCACCCCTGCAAACCTTCTCGCCCCATGACTCCGATTTACTTCAAACTATAATGAGTTGGCTACAACACACTATTTTAGAGGCATAAAGCGATCGTCAATTTAATTTAATATCAATAACCTTCGTGAATTGATTTACATTCCCAAAAAAATCCAGGCCCAACCGTCAAAACTTGTTCTGTTGGCATGAACAATTCCCAATATGGAAGTCCAGAATCATCTTGCAAATCTGGCTGTAAAATTAGTTGGTAATCACCCTCAAAAACTAGAGTGAGACTAATATTATGAGCATAAATCACAAAATCAATCAATTCTTTATTTTCCAATTGCTGCAAAACTTTTTTGACAGCATCTATTTCTACCTCATCTATTTCTACCTCATCTATATCTACTGGCAAGGAAGAAGTTAAAATGCGATCGCCTTGCTTGAAAACCCAAGGTGTTGCCCTTGTGCCAAATTGCCAACTACCTTTGCATAGATGTGCTAATTTTGGGTGAGTATAGGCAGACATCTCACCGAAATCTAGCCGTAGTTCATCCCCATAACTAAATATAACCTGATGACAAATTTCTCCGGTCATCTGTTTAGTAATGACGGAAATAATTTGCTCGATATTTGGTTTCTGATTAGCAATAGATGTTTGAATAGCCATTTAAATATCCTCTAAAAATTCTTTTGCTTTCTCGCGGAGTTCGACCTAAGTAAAATCGCCTCTACGGTTTAAAGTTCCACCACAACCATTTTTCTTTTATTCCTCAATGAATAAACCAAAAGCAATCCTTAATTCACCTCCCATCTTAAACTCCCTAGCGATCGCATCAACCTGTTTAATATCGCGTTTTCTACCCATCAATATTATCTGCTAAAATATCTTGTAAGATTTCTAAACCAAAGAAACCGGGTTTTTGGCAGTTTCGGGGAGGTGTGGCGAAGTATTCTGGGAAAAACCCGGTTTCTCGCCACCCATCCACTATTCATTGAAGGTATTTTACATACCTATGTTTTCGGTACGTAAGTCGATCGCACTTGCAACTCCTTCAACTGCTTCTCATCCACACCAGACGGCGCATTCGTCAGCAAACAACCCGCCTGCTGCGTCTTCGGAAACGCCATCACATCCCGAATCGAATCCTCGCCAGCCAACAGCATCACCAACCGATCCAAACCGTAAGCAATGCCTCCGTGGGGCGGAGTTCCATACTCAAACGCATCCAGCAAAAAGCCAAACTTATTGTAAGCTTCCTCAGTCGATAAACCGATCGCCTCAAACACCTTTTCCTGAACATCCCGCTGATAAATCCGCAGAGAACCACCGCCCACTTCCGTGCCGTTTAACACCAAGTCGTAAGCTTGAGCCCTCGCCGTCTTCAAATCGTGAATATCGTCAGGATGCGGCGCAGTAAACGGGTGATGGATAGCTTCTAAACGCTTCTCGTCAGCGTTCCATTCAAACATCGGGAAATCCGTCACCCACAGCAGATTCATCTTCTCTTTGTCGATCAATCCCAATTCGTTACCGACAAACAAACGCAATCTATCTAAAGTCTTATTGACAGTGATGACATCAGCGGCTGCGAATAACAACAAATGACCTGGTTGCGCGCCCGTGCGATCGAGCAATTCCTGTTTTTGCGCTTCCGTCAAATTATCCTTAATTGCGCCGATCGTATCAATTTCGCCATTCTCCCGCACCCGGATAAAAGCCAATCCCTTCGCACCGGCTTCTGTGGCTTCCTTAAACAAATCGCCTTTTTTAATCCGTTCATTAGAAAAAGCCTCATTCCCGCCCGGAATCGGCAAAATCTTCACAATTCCGCCCGCAGCCACCGCACCGGAAAATACCTTAAATCCCGAATCTTTCATCAAATCGGAAACATCGACCAATTCCAAACCAAAACGAGTGTCCGGTTTGTCGCTACCGTAGCGGTTCATTGCTTCTGCGTAAGTCAATCGCGGGAAAGGACAAGGCAATTCAACGCCTTTCACTGTTTGGAAAATATTGCAGACTAAACCTTCATTTAATGCAATTACTTCTTCCACAGACATGAAACTCATTTCCATGTCCAATTGCGTAAATTCCGGCTGTCTGTCGGCGCGCAAATCTTCATCGCGGAAGCATCGGGCAATTTGATAGTATCTGTCAAATCCCGAAACCATTAACAATTGTTTGAACAACTGCGGCGACTGCGGCAAAGCATACCATTCACCGGGATTGACGCGGCTGGGAACTAAATAATCTCTCGCACCTTCGGGAGTCGCGCGAGTTAAAATCGGCGTTTCAATTTCCATGAAACCCTCAGCATCTTCCAGGTAGCGGCGCATGGCTTTGACTACTTGGTGGCGAAGCTGCAAGTTGCGACTCATACGATCGCGCCGCAAGTCCAAATACCGATATTTCAAGCGCAAATCTTCCCGCACGCTTTCATTATCCGCCGTCGAAACCTGAAACGGTAACTGTTTGCGAACCGCATTTAACAACTCAATTTCGTCCGCGTAAATTTCTATTTCACCCGTAGGCAATTTGGGGTTGAGGGAATCTTCGGGGCGGCTGGTGACTCTACCGGTAATTTTCACCACGTATTCGCCGCGCAAAGACTCAGCGCCGTGATAGGAGTCGGGGGTGCGTTCAGGATCGCTGACAATTTGCACAATACCCGATCGATCGCGCACATCGAGAAAAATCACTCCGCCATGATCGCGGCGGCGATCCACCCAGCCGTAAAGGGTGACAGTCTCTCCGATATGTTTGCTTCGCAGGTCGCCGCAGTAGTAAGTTCTCATGGTTCGGGGTTGTGGACTAAAAATAAAGCTTTTTTATTATGCAGTATGGCTGAACCTTTTGCTGAATGCAAATTAAAGGGCGATCGCTATTAGCCCGCCCGCCCGGTTTTGAAACCAGGCGGGCGGGCTGTAGCGCAAACATCGCCAGATTGTGTCCAATCTTGCTAGGAATCGCCGCCATTGTTGCGAGACTTCTCAACAAACGCCGTTAGCGCGCTCCATGCAGACTTCGCCGTCTCTTTCAAGCGAGTCCCTAGCGACTCAATTTCCCCAACCACAACGTGCCAATTTTTTTCAGTTTGTTTCTGAATGTGGTCAACAGCTTGTTCGATGCGATCGCGTTCAACCAATTTATTTTGTTCCACCGCTTCTCGCGCTTGTCGCACTGCTTTCAAATAAGCTTCGCGGCTGACTTCGCCGGCATCTTGTACCTGCGCTTGTGCCCGCGTTTTAATCGCATCAAGTACCAGCCAATTTTTCTCGGATTCTTTTTTAATCAGGCTGACTGCTTCTGTCATTCTTTCTTTGGCGGTTGACTTATTTTCGTCGATCGCGCTGCTGGCCTTATTCACAGCGTTTAAATAAGCTTCGCGGGTGAGTTCGCCGGCGGCTTGAAATTCGGCCGTGGCGCGTTTTTTGATTGATTCAAACAAAGCCGCAGTTTCTGCGATCGCCTCATCAGTCGCGTCGGGCATCTCTTGTTTGACGATCGCCGTCGTTTCGGGAGTTACCTCTACAATTGTTGTTTCAGTCACATTTGGATCTGTCATATCAATTATCTCCTTTCTTAAATCCGGTGGGAATGGACTTTGTATTTATAGCGCCAGAATTCATTCTAACATTTTAGCATTGAAGCGGCCTGTCGGATACCGCCCACTTACAGGTACGGTTTAGCGCACTTAAATATGTGATCAGTCTCTATACCTAAAAAAACACACACTAATAAACTTGGTTTCTCCACACAATAAAACGGGCCAATTTAATAGTTTCAATTTTCTAACTGCAAATCTTCGCTCTCGTCCGTATATAACAAGTGGTGACATCTTTGAGCGTGCAGTAAAGATTGAGGAAATTCGTATTGAGATAAGAGGATATCTTCGAGCGCAACTTTCATTTGATTGGCGCAGATATGTGGAGGCACTTTGCCCATTCCCGTACCCATGCCCGGAATAGCGATAGTTTCAATGATATGTTTGACTGGCGTTCCATCTGGGACTGAGCCAAATTTTACGAGAGTCAAAATTGCGCGGGTTGCTAGATAAACATTTACTGTTTCTCTTAAAACTGTGGGAACGCGCATAATTGGTGCAGCGATTAAATAGGGGATTTCAGCATGATCGGTGTCTACAATTTCTGCCATTCCTACTAAGAGTTCGCCGTGATGTCGCGCCTGAATTAGTTTTTGCAAGCGTTCAAGAACCTGCCCTCCAAAATATTCCGAAATTTCTAAATCTAAGCCGTCGTCCATGAAACCAAAACTATTCCCCGGACTAACAATAGCATCGCATTTCACATCAAATATTGAACCGTGATGTATCTTTACATTTTCCATACTGCCGCAAGTGCTTTCCCACGCTCTAACTAAACCATCGTCTAAGGTAGCCAGCACAATTTGCATAAATACTCTCTCTTAATTTTAATTGCGAACAGCTAGAGCGCTCCTAAATCATTTGTGAATTTCTTACTCCCTCCCCTTGATAAGGGGAGGGTTGGGGTGGGGTAAAAAGTTTACGACTCCTGTAAGGATTGCTATAGACCGATCGCCAATTTAATCCTACAATACTTTACATAAGTCCGCTGAATCTAAAACTCATCTCAATTTCAACTAGCAAATGTCCAAGAGCTGTATGCAGCAATACCCCAATCTCCGCCACCCGATCGCAATTAGTTTAGGTGCCGTTGCCGGCGCTTTGAGCCGATATTATATCACCTTGTGGTTTGCCAATCGTTTCGGTACGGCTTTTCCCTACGGAACTTTTTTTATTAACATCACGGGTTGCTTGGCTATGGGATTTTTTATCACCCTCGCTTTTGAACGGGTGCCGGCGGTTCCGACGGAAGTCCGGTTAATGGTTGCGACGGGATTTTTGGGCGCTTATACTACTTTTTCGACTTACGGCTTAGAGTCAAATGTCTTGTGGCGCGATCGATCTTACAGCATCGCCACTTTTTACTGGGCTGGCAGTGCCATACTCGGAGTAATCGCCGTTCAGTTTGGCATCATTTTAGCACGAATTGGTAAATAGATAACATCGATTTGTGAAAATAATACCAGTTAAAAAAAGAATGCAATTGTAGGCAAACACCCAACCCATACAGCATCAGTCTGTCAATTTGATATCGAGGTTCTGGACAATACCGACTACATCTTTTTTTCACACCCTTAACCTAATATAGTGAGGGGTTTTAACTGGGCTGCTACCTTGTCAGGTCTATGTGTGATGATGTGTACTGCATCGTGTTTTCCGGCTGAGGCGCTAAAGTCTTCAAGCTGTTTCCTTATCTTGTTTTCAGTTTACTCTTTCTCGGTTGCTCTCACGTTTAATAAATAATGCTTATGGCGCTCCGATATCCTTGTTTTCAAAAGAACGGTTGAGGATTTAAACAGCGTTTGGTGCGTTTATGCTCGTACATTAGTTTGTCAGCCTTGGCCAGCAATTGTTCTAATAAAACTTCATTGTTTAAATCCCCAAACTCCACACCAAGACTTATTGATATATAAGCTCGCTCGGACTGTTGATTAAAGCGATCTATATTTTCTTCCAGTCGAGAATGGAAATTAGTAGATGAATCACCCGAAAAGTTAGGAATAAATAAAGCAAATTCATCTCCTCCCAGTCGAGCCACAATATCCGCCTCACGAAAGGTTTGCTTCAATATTTGAGCTGCGTCAACGATTACTCTGTCTCCCATTTCGTGTCCTAAAGTATCGTTAATCTTTTTCAAACCATCTAAGTCAGCGAACAAAATAAAATAGGATGTTTGCGTGCGTCGAGCAATTTTTAATTGTTGATTGGCTAGTAAAAAGAAGCCTCGTCGGTTATATAATCCAGTTAATTCATCGGTCACGGATAGCTGCCTTACTTCTGCTTCTGCTCTCAGACGTTCTTGGATTTCGTGTTCTAAACGTTGATTTTGTTCGAGCAGTTGTTGGCGTTGCTGTTGGATGAGTAATTGATTTTTTACTCGCATCAGCACTTCCTGCTCTTGAAAGGGTTTGGTAATATAGTCTACACAACCCAGTTCAAAGGCTCGAACCTTGTTTTCCAGTTGTTCGAGCGCACTGATAAAAATAACCGGGATCTGATCACTCGCTTCCGATGCTTTTAACTTTTGGCAGACTTCGTACCCATTCATCTGGGGCATATTGATGTCAAGTAAAATCAGATTCGGTGGGTCGCGATGAATACCTTGGAGTGCCATTCTGCCGTTGAGGGCTTTACGGACAATATAGCCCTGTGACTCTAGAATTTTGGCTAACAAGCGCAAATTGTCTGGCGTATCATCCACGATGAGAATATTCGTTTGGGCCGCAAGTTTGAATAAAGCTGTCATGGTCTTATTCCTAAATCTGGGTGAGAGTTGCGATCGCTTCAAGCTGAAAGTTATCGACCAGAGATGTCATCGCCGCGATGAAATCTTGTTGATCCTTGGGAATTTGAGCGATCAGTTCATAAAGCTTATTATCACTAAGATCGAGTGCTGCTTCATGAACTTCTGCAATCCACTTGGCGGGCATCGTTTTCAAGTCTGGAGTAAATATCTTTGGTGGCGAAGCTGATGACTCTGGCGGAACTTCTTCGGCGTAGGAGTAGCGGACACCCAAGTGATGAGCTATTTTGTCGAAAAGTGTGGCTTCAGTAAACGGCTTGGCAATGTAGTCATCGCAACCGGCTTCCATGCTGGCGGTGCGATCGTCCTCAAAAGCATAGGCAGTCAGGGCAATGATGCGTGTCATTGGTCTGTTGTCCTGTGACATTTGCTCTCTCGTGTCTGCTGATGACCCATGACTAATGACTAATGACTGTTGTGATCGAATCTGTCTCGTCGCTTCATAACCATCCATGACAGGCATTTGAATGTCCATCAAAATCAGATCAGGGTGCCATGTTTGCCAACGAGCGATCGCCTCTGCCCCATTTTCCACCGCACACACATCAAACCCAACTGACTCCAGCAGCGTCACCAGCAGTTGCCGATTTTCTAGAACATCTTCTACTACTAGAATTCGGTAGATAGGTTGCCCCGGTTCGATCCCGATAATCCGATCGCTAATTTCAGGTTCCTCTAAATCAACGGAATCTGGTAATTCCAAAACAATTTTGCACGTAAAAGTCGAGCCTTGAGCCAGGGTGCTTCGCACGGTGATATCGCCTCCCATCAGACGCGCAAACTGACGACTGATAGACAGTCCTAAACCTGTTCCTCGATCGTGACGACCGCGATTGGTTTGCATGAAAGCGTCAAAAATTGATTCTAAATCTGAGGAAGAAATGCCAGCTCCGGTATCCTCAACTTCGACACACAAGGTAATAGTTGGTTTAATACCGGGTGGATTAGTGACGCGATCGCCAATTGTACCGGATGGCATATCATCTGATGAAAAAGCTCGTCCGCGCAGGGCTATGCTTCCTGTTGTTGTAAATTTGATCGCATTTCCCAGCAGATTAATCAAGATTTGGCGAAGTTTTGCTTGATCACCACAGACATAACGGGGGACAGTAGCATCCCACTCGCTGCTCAGATGTAACCCTTTCTCAGGCGCTTTGATGGTGAACATCTCGTTAATAGAACCCAGCAGTCGATGCAGATTAAAACAGCTTTTACTCAGCACCAATTGCCCTGCTTCAATCCTAGACATTTGCAAAACATCGTCGATCAATGTCAGCAGGTGTTCTCCACTACGGGTAATGATCCCTAAATGCTCTTGAAATTCTTCTGGAATATAGGGGCTGCGGTTCATAAGCTGGGTAAATCCCAGAATGGCGTTGAGTGGCGTTCTGAGCTCGTGGCTCATGTTCGCAAGGAACTGGCTTTTGGCACGGTTGGCTATTGCTGCCCTTTCAGCAGCGTGTTCTAGGGCAGCTTGCGAAAATTCTAACACCGCCAGCATGAGGATATGTCTCATTTCGGCAGCAGCTTCTAACTCTGCAATCTGCCACGGATAAGACATCTCCCGCACTGTCTCTTTCCACACTTCAAAGGATTTGCGGGGACACAGGTGCATTTTTCCAATTTCGTCGATCGAGACAGCATCCTGTGGATTTCCTGCCCAGTTTACGGTTTGAATTTGTTCTGGTCGGAACCAAAGGATGTGGTATGACTTTTGTTTGGCGTAGCATAGCAAGATTGAGATTGCTAAAACACCGCTAGCTCGCTCTTTGAATTGCTTCGCTTGGGGATACAAGTGAGACAAAGAAGCTGTTGCAAACACTCGTTCTTTGTTCTGTTGCAGCAACCATTGCAGGAGTTCGTCAACCTCAGCTTCAGATGGTGTTTGACCCACCAATGTCAGACGACCATCGAGCATAATTGCAGCTCCCTGAGCATGAACTAAATCTAGCAGTTGAGAAGCATTTTCGGTCAATACCTGTTCGATAAAATTAGAATCTCGCCGGAATGCCTGCTGAAGTTGATCCTGAATAGTTTTCGCCTGCGATCGGTAAACGTTCAATTCTCGCTCTTGCTGATGTACCAGTTCGATCGAGGCAAATTGGCCTAAAAATTCACAGGTTTTGCGAGTTTCGTAATCTACCAATCGCGGGCTGTAATGGTGACAGGCAATTAATCCCCAGAGACGCCGATCGTCAATTAACGAAATCGTCAGTGTCCCAGCAACTCCCATATTCTGCAAATATTCAATGTGGTAGGGAGATACTCCCCTTAACACACAAGCACTTAGATCCTGGGGTGTATTGGTTAGGGGATGGTTGGTGGGAATTAGGCGGGCCGGAGTGTAATTGATATTGGGAATTTGGCGTATCCAATTGCGGTAAAACAATTTGCGGGCGGGTACGGGAATATCGATCGCCGGGTAATGCAATCCCAGGTAGCTTTCTAGATAGCTTTCTTTCTGTTCAGCAATCACCACCCCATGGTCATCGGCTTCAAAGCGATAAATCATCACGCGATCGAACCCGGTCAGGGCTTTCACTTCTCTAGCAATAGTTTGAGCTAAATCCGAAAGATCGATCGCACTGCGAAGGTTGAGGATAACTGTTTGCAGAAGCTGATAAAAATCGATTGAATGATTATTTTCAATTGTCAATTGGGGCTCGAGCTCCAGAATCAACTCATCGGGTAGCTGATGCAGTGTGCTTCTAAATGTTTGAATTTTGCCGTCTTTTAGAGGTATTTTTAGATCAAAACTATTATGAATGTTGAGTTGTTCTTGATTTAGATACCTGACAATTTCTTGTACTTGATCGTGACCCAATAAATCTGGCAATGGCTGACCTAGCAATTCTTCGGCAGAAATGCCAAAAAACTGTTCTACATTTTCGCTAGCTTGTAAAATATTGAGGCTGTTTCCTTGCATCAATAAAACGATTCCGTGGGGCTGAATCTGACCGGGAGCATACACGGATTCTTCGGTGCATTCCTCTAAACTTGTTAAATTTAAAGGAGTAATTTGGGAGAATTTGGTCATTTTATGAGGGATTTTAGAGCAGTAATCTTAAATAAAAACTAAGGAGGTTTTGTTCAACAGTTGCCACTAAATAGATTGTATTTTTGTTGGCTGTTCCTAATTCCATAGTCCTAATAAAACGTTTAACTAAACAACAACTTATAAATCCAATGGAGGAATTCCACTTGGGAAATTACCTTGAATTAGATTAATGATTTTCTCAAATTGATACTGGTTGGCGAGTTCCGTCAGATGAGTACCGAATTGAGCGAGTTCTGAGGAAAGTTGAGCTACCAGTTCAACGATCGCAACATCATCCCCACATAAAGCAGCATCTTCCAACTGAACCAGCCATACTTCTGGTAAGGTCGCCAGAAGCGTTGGATCGAGGGAATCTGAAACCCCAGAGGCAACAGAACAGAGGAAAGAAGGAACACAATTTGTTCCCCGTTCCCCGTTCTCTGTTTCTTCTTTCTGATATACATACTCTAACCCCAGGTATTCGGCCATCTTGAGAAATAGGGTTTGTTCCCGGAAGGGCTTGCTGATGTAGTCGTTGCAGCCAGCAGCCAAGGCGAGGGCGCGATCGCTCTGGGAAGCCTGGGCCGTAAGTGCAATAATGATACTGTTCTGCTCGCCTTCGATTGCCCGAATTTGCTTGGTAGCTTCGTATCCATCTAACACGGGCATCCGAATGTCCATCCAGCTTAGGTCGGGTTGCCATTCTTGCCAAATCTGCACCGCTTCCTCTCCGTTGGTAGCTTCTTTTACCTCTAATCCTAATTGTGTCAGTAATCTGACCATTAGCAAGCGATTGTCTGCTTGATCGTCAACCACCAAAATGCGATGATCCCGTTGACCGGGAGCCAGCCCAATCACGAGGCGATTATTCTCTTCGGGTGTGATATTAACTCCACTGATTGGGCTGACGGGAAGGGTAAAGGTGAAGGTACTCCCCTGTCCCAGAGTGCTGCTGACAGAAATTTCTCCGCCCATGAGTTCCAACAATTTGCGGCTAATGGTTAGACCTAGCCCAGTACCGCCGGTCGATCGCTTCCCAGCTTGGGCTTGCACAAACGCATCGAAGATGGTAGGGATCTCAACCGATGCAATCCCTAAACCTGTGTCAGTGACTACAAACTGGAGAATCGGCAGAGTTGTGGTCAATGCCACTGTACCGGAAGCCTCAATGCTGACGTGCAAAGTAATGCTTCCGCGATCGGTAAATTTGATGGCATTACTCAGCAGATTGAGCAAAACCTGGCGCAGTTTTTGAGCATCGGCAAGCATAAATTGGGGAACTTCTGGCGCAATCTCGAAACAAAGGTCAAGTCCTTTAGAACTTGCTCGTTCCGCCAACATATTTCGGAGGGAATTCAGCAGCGCAATTAAGTCAAACCCGCTATCTTCAACTGTGCAGTGTCCCGATTCAATTTTCGAGAGATCCAACACATCGTTAATCAAACTTAAGAGGTGATCGCCACTGCGACGAATTGTTTGCAGGTCTTCTTTTTGGTTGGGAGTTAGGCAGGGGTCATGGGTCATCACCTGGGCAAATCCTAGAATCACGTTGAGGGGAGTGCGTAATTCATGGCTCATATTGGCTAGGAAGGTACTTTTTGCAAAGTTTGCTGCTTCTGCGGCTTCCATTGCGTGCAGCAGTGCCAGTTCTTTGCGTTTGCGATCGCTAATATCTTGCCCAATGCCCAAAAAATGCCCGCTCGAAAGCCGCACGTTTGCCCAAGATGTCTCTAACTGCTGTCCGGTAGCAGTCAGTGTTTTCATATCTTGCCACTTGCCGGTTGCTGATAACATAAAGTCCCCGACACTTTGACGATCAACTGGGTCAGGATAACACTCAGCTAAGATATCTTTTTGCTGCCAATCTTCTAGCGACCAACCTAAAATGTTTTCAAATTCCGGGTTGAGCAATTCCATTTGACCTTGCGCGTTAAATAAAGCAATCATCACTGGGATATTATCGACGATCGCCTGAAACATCTCTTTCTGATAGCGCAGAGCTTCCTCTGCCTGTTGTCGAGCCGTAATATCTCGCAGAAAGGTAGTAAAAATAATTTCACCGTTGATCTCGATCTTGGAAATCGAAGCCTCTGCCGGAAACTCTGTACCATCTTTGCGCCGTCCTAAAATGGCTCCTCGCTCTGCCATTTGCCTTGCATAGCCTGCATTGTGAGTATACTCGCCGATGTGATTATGGTGAACCTCTGCAAAGCGCGAGGGCATCAACATCGCCAGGGGTTTCCCTAAAACTTCCTCAGCCGCGTAACCAAAAATTCGTTCTGCTCCTTTGTTAAACAGAGTAATTTGCTGATTGGTATTGATAGAAATGATGGCATCGCTGGCAATGTCTAAAATTCCAGCAAATCGCGCTTGAGAGATTTGTAAATCAATTTCCGCTTGTTTGCGTTCGGTGATATCCCGGCAGATACAGAAGTTCATCATTTCACATTCTAATTCAACCCGAGTCCAGCTAATTTCCACATCATAGACGGAACCATCTTTGCGGCGATGTCGCGTCTGAAACAGAGGAATAATCTCGTCTCTGATGATGAAAAGCTGTACTTCTTCTTTTGTCAATTGAGCATCCCAATCAAAGACACTTAGATTCAGGGTTTCTTCTAGGCTGTAACCCAGCATCCGCGCAAAAGTGGGGCTGGCTTCGACGACTTTTCCGAGGCGATTCATGATCACCACACCATCCATTGAAGTGTTGAAAAGTGTTTTACTCCGCAGGAGTTCTTGTTCTAATGCAAGTTCGGCTTTTTTGCGATCGCTAATATTTTTCATGAAGCAGTAATGCCCCAAAAATTGATGCTGTTCGTCGTAAGTTGAAATCATCACCAATTGTGTGTAAAACACCGAACCGTCTTTACGAAACCCTTTCGTTTCAACTTCAACTCTGCCCTCTTCCACCATCTGCAAATAGAGGGTCATCAGTTTTTCCAACTCATCAGGATATACGGTCTTTTCCCAGGACATCCCCATCATTTCTTCTGGCTGATAGCCTGTCATGTCAGCATAAGCTTTATTCACATACAGGTAACGCCCTTGTACATCCAGTTTGGAAATGCCAGACACCGCATTTTGCATCACCTCACTCATTTCTCTACGCTCTGCTTCTGCGTGTTTGCGATCGGTGATATCTTGGGAAAAACAAAGTAGGTAATGGGGCTGATGCTGCGCGTCGTAAATGGGAATCTTCACCGTATGCAGCCAACGTTTTCCCAGACAATGACTGTCAATGATTTCTTCGAGAATATCCTCAGTCTTACCTTTCTCAAAGGCTTCTCTATCCTTTTGGTCAAAAAAGATAGCCTGTTCTGTTGGAAAAAAATCATAGCCACTTTTGCCGATCGCTTCTTCGGCCCAGATGCCAAATAACAGTTCGCTGGTTTTATTCCAAAACTGAAATACGCCAAACCTTTCAGGCTGTGCGTCCTTAACAAAAACCGCAACCGGTAAATTATCCAGCAGTGCTTGTAAGAAATTGCGAGTTTTTTGGATTTCCTGCTCTACTTTTTTGCGCTTGCTAATATCAATAAACGTAACTACAACTTGCTTTAATTGACCATTTGTATCTAACTCAGGGTAGGCATTAACTAACACCCAAGTACAATTATCAATTTCTTTATTAATTCCTAAAACATAATTTTTGAGGGAACTTCCAGTGGATAAAACCTGATTAACCGGATATTCCTCTAGGGGCATAACGCTGCCATCTTCCCGCACAAAATGCCAGGCCGGCGATATGGCGGTTTTTCCCAGCATTTGATCCATTGAAAGCCCTAGTAATTCACCGGCCGTTTCATTACATAATTGGATGCTTGTATCTATCGCATGAATCACAAAACCCGCATTTAAGTTATCGATTAATTGCCGATATCTGGCTTCGCTGACCTGTAAAGCAACTTCAGCTTGCTTGCGCTCCGTAATGTCGGTGTGAGAGCCAGCCATCCGAATTACATTACCTGCATCATCCCAAAGTGCCTGACCGCGATCGAAAATCCATTTATAGGAACCATCTTTGCAGCGAACGCGATGTTCTGTGAGATAGAAAGGAGTTTTCTTGGCAAAATGGTCTTGAACGGCTTGCATCACCCATCCCAAATCATCGGGATGTACCAGATTAGCCCATTCGTCTACAAGGTTTTGGATTTCGTGGTCTTCATAGCCCAGGATTTCCTTCGAGCGACTAGACAAGAATATCTCGTTGGTTTGAACATTCCAATCCCAAATGCCGTCATTATTCCCGCGTACAGCCAGTTCCCAGCGTTCTTCGCTTTGACGTAGTGCTGCTTCTGCTTGTTTACGGTCAGCAATATTCCGGGCAATCTTTGAGGCTCCAATTATATTCCCTGTTTCGTCTTTAATGGGGGAGACACTCATAGAGACATCGATTAATGTTCCATCTTTTCTCAGCCTCTTTGTATCGTAGTGTTCGATGCGTTCTCCTTGCTGGATTTTTGTGAGAATTTCGTTTTCCTCATCTCGATAGTCTGCGGGAATCAGTTTTGTCCCTGATTGCCCTACTATTTCGACCGCTGTATAGCCAAAAATTGTTTCTGCTCCTACATTCCAACTGGTAACTACGCCATCTAAATCTTTGGTGATAATGGCATCTTCCGAAGATTCAACGATCGCAGCTAGTCGGGCGATCGTAATTTCTGCCTGTTGTCGCTGGTTAATTTCCCATTGTAACTGGCGATTTGCTTTTTTGAATTGATGGACTTTGCGATAACTAACTTGTGCGAGATACACCACCAACATAAGCAGCCAAACTAAAATCAAGCCACCAATTAACACCACTATTGGTAAATGAGATTTTACTTCTTCTACTAAGGCTGAAGTTGGACAAACTTCTATTCGCCAGTCTGCATAATAGGCTCTGACCACAACCATTTTGGGCTTTGAATGTTGAGATAAAACCTCTTGACCGTAGATCAAATTTCTGCCATAATAAATAGCCAAATTGTAATTCGGGGAAACTTTTAAAATACTTTCAAATAGAGTTTTAAATGAAAAAACTCCGACAATAAACCCATCAAACCGCTCCCCTACAAATAAAGGAACACTTGCTATAAATCCTTGACCACCTTGAACAAGTGAAATATTGCCACTTAAGATAGGTTGACGTAAATCACGAGACACCTGCAAAGTGATTTTGCTACGCAATTCCCGATTAAAATCTAGGTTTTGCACTGCCTCATTTCCAGCCAGTGGCACAACCGATCGCACTTTAAATGATGGATCGACCAATTCGATCGCCTGATAACCGTAGAAATCCTTGACATAAGCATCAGCATCGGCTTCCCAAAGAGCCTTTGGTGTACCGCCATTGACTTGCCAGCGATTCGCCATTTGCCGAAGTGTCAGCATCCGAGTTGATAATTCTTGGCTCAGTTGTGACTGGATCGCATTGGCTTCGTGCTGAATTAACTGCTCGATGTGAATTTTTCCGTTGATGGTTAGCTGTTGCCACGTAAATAAAACAGCAAGAGAAGCCACCACACCAAGCAAAAGAGGTAGCAATCGTTTAAGTGGTGTTTGGTGTAAACTTATAATTACTTTGCGTCGCGGGATTACCATAAATTAAGCGATAGATGAATAGAGCTTTCTTCAATTTATGGGGCGATAATTGGGTAATTTAATTATGCAAAAAAACTAAATTTTTAGCCTAAAAACCCGTTAGCGATAAGGCACTTTCTAAACTTTATACCCTAAGTTGAGCTGTTAAATT
Source organism: Microcoleus sp. N9_A2 (assembly GCF_036701775.1). NCBI lineage: Bacteria > Bacillati > Cyanobacteriota > Cyanophyceae > Oscillatoriales > Microcoleaceae > Microcoleus > Microcoleus sp. N9_A2. Next base: position 17,447 of record NZ_JAUBRH010000042.1, read on the forward strand.
CCATCGGTAAAGAATGTTGTTCATTAACGCAGCATTTGATTCGACCAGCAGGGGCAGTGCGTCATAAAGACCTCTTTTTTTAACTAAAGGGTATTTCACTCTTGTTGCAAAGTGCTGTAAGCTCGCTTGAAGCAAGAATAACAGGACTCTAGAAAAAAAAAATAAAGATTTGGTAAAGAATATAAAACGGTTAAGGAAAAGATACAAGTTTAAACATTCCGTAATAAAATTAAGATCGCAGAGAATTTTTATCCCACAATACGCACCTTGTAATGTCCCATCTGGTTTGTTATAATTCTACACTATTCAGATGCAGCTTTTGAGACCCATTCCTACATAAAATGGTTTTCCTGTTCCCTGTTCCTTGATTTGATCTGAGAGTCTAAATCTCAGCCCAACACATTGGCAGTTTGAACAGGAAGCATAGCTGGATCGATGGGATTCACTATCACTGCTGGTAGGTGATATGGGAGCATCTCATATTTGTCAAAACACTTCTTCTGGCTCCTTCCTTCTGACTCTTTCCTTCTGACTCCTGCCTCAAAACTCCAATTTCTAGCTTTGCTGCTTTCATTGAGATGCTGCCGGTGATATTGACAGTTTTAATGAATTTTTGACTAGAGCAACGTAATAATTTGTCAAACTAATTGTTGCCCAAAACTTCTTTATATGTATAACCCGTGACGCTGAAGAAGAAAGGATTTACGTAGTTAACATTTCGCGGTTGATCGAGTCAGACGCCGCTCAACGCCACGGTATCCAATAGCGATCGCCAGCGTCGTTATTAGACCTCTTGCAAAAGTCCTTTTAATCAAATTTTGGAACGGGCTCTCCGGCCCGTTCCACAAGGAAAAATGTTTTTTGTGGGATGGGCCGGAGAGCCCGTCCTAGTTATTTTTGCAAGAGGTCTATTGATGATAGCCGATCGCACGGGCAAAGCAATTGGGTGATCGAGTCGGCTTTGCGATTTTGGCTGTGCCAGCTTTTTTGGGGCTGACAGTGCTGTTGGTACTTCAGCGAATTTATCTCAATCCCCGCGATTTTGAAGCAGGAGCTTTGGAAATCAAAGGGAAGGGTGGCCGGGGCTGTTTTGGGTTTCTTTAGATGCTTTAGGGCTGATTGGGGCTGGCTATGGAGATTTTCCTTTCATTGCCTTTGACGCCGCCTAAAAACGAATACAAGCCCCTCGACTCCTGTGGTGGAGAGATAAAAATTTTAGACTCTTTTTCCAGCTCGCAGATTCATCTGTGGAGTAAATCTAAAATCTCAAATCCTTCGACTGAGCGCTCACACCGAAGTCTCAAATCTCCAATCGACTGACTTCCACAGAAGCGCGATCGCATTTGACAGCCAGATTCCGCTATTTTACGCTTGGGTTATGGGGATTGGCGCGATCACAGCCCTAATTTTTGGGCCGCAAGTTCGATCGCATCGGCATCTTAACCATGATGTTTGCAGTGATTTTTTCTTCACTGTTTGCCCCCTTGGTATTGTTCAGAAATGGGCAGGGGAGATTGCTAGGAATGACTTTATGGGTATAGGTAGGGGAGTCTAGGAATCAATTTTGAAAGCAGCCGTAGCTTGACTCGTGCCTGCAGACAAAAGAGGTTCAGCCTATGGGATCTTTAACACAGGCTATGGCTAATACTGATTTCTGGGCAGTTGGGCGATGATAATTTGGTACCATCGCTCAATTATTTTGCTGGTTGTATTTTCAGTTTCGATCCAACTCTCTACTCTTCCAGTCTTGTTGCGGGTAAAAAAGCGATCGTCTGTCACAGAAAATTGACTGAATACTCAGCAGTCATACCATTTTTGATTTTCGATTGAGAATGACGGACAACGGGAGCATCTCAATGAAAGCAGCCAAGCTAGAAATTAGAGTTAGGAGCCAGGAGCCAAGAGCAGGAGGAAAGAGTCAGAAGGAAGGAGCCAGAAGAAGTGTTTTTACAAATATGAGAGGCTCCCACGGACTGCATCATGGTTTGGGCTTGCCTGCCCTTGCATTATTTTACAAAACAGGTATCAATTAGCCGTTATCAGTTGTCAGTTTCCCAGAGTTTTTAACTAATGACTACTAACGCCGTATTACTGACTACTGACTACTGACTAAGAACTAAATTTAAACTAAACATAGGAGGTTGGATTGTGGTAGTTAAAACAACAACAGATGGTCTCATTACCTTAGAACGAGTTAGCAAGTCTTACCAGCAGCCCAACGGTCAAAAAATCTCTATTTTAGAGCCAATTAATTTAGAGCTCCGAGCGGGCGAAATAGTAGCTTTACTCGGCCCTTCCGGTTCAGCAAAATCAACATTAATGCGGATAATTGCCGGACTTATCCCGCCCACCGACGGTCAAGTTCTCTACCACAATCGTCCTTTAGTCGGCTTAAATCCGGGAGTGGCAATTGTATTTCAAAACTTTGCCCTTTATCCCTGGCTGACGGTACTAGAAAATGTAGAATTAGGCTTAAAAGCTAAAGGATAATTGCCCGAACTGCGCCTGCAAAAAGCCTTGCAGATGATTAACATTATCGGTTTAGACGGATTTGAGAATGCTTATCCGAAAGAACTTTCTGGAGGAATGCGGCAGCGGGTGGGATTTGCTAGAGCTTTGGCGGTGGAACCCGAATTGCTTTGCATGGATGAACCGTTTTCAGCTTTAGACGTGCTGACAGCAGAAAACTTGCGGTTTGAGTTATTAGATTTGTGGCTGGAAAAAAAGATTCCGACTCAAGCTGTGTTAATCGTAACTCACGGGATTGAGGAAGCGGTAATTTTAGCCGATCGCGTTGTAGTCTTGGGCCGCAACCCGGGGCGAATTCGCGCCGAATTGACGGTGACTTTGCCGCACTACCGCGATCGCAAAACACCGCAATTCCAAGCTCTCGTAGACCAAGTTTACAAAATTCTCACCAATCCAGAGTTAAGCTGCGAAACAGTGACAGCACCTGCTCAAAGTGCCACTAATGTGTCTCAACCTCAACCGGCTCAAAGCGCTAAATACCAATCTCTGCCGCAGGTGCGAACCGGTGCGATCGCAGGTCTGTTGGAACTCTTGGAAGACCGCAAGGAGAAAGACCTCTACCGCCTCGGTCAAGAATTAATGTTAGAGGTTGACGACATTTTGCCGATTGTGGAAGCAGCAAAATTAATGGAATTTCTGGTAATTCAAGAAGGCGACCTCCTTTTAACTCCAGTTGGTATTCAGTTCATTGCCGGCGGAATTGACCAGCGCAAACAAATTGTTCGTACCCAAATTCTCAAAAATATTCGCCTGGTACAGCAAATTTCTCGAATGCTTCAGGCCAAGCGCAATCACCGCATTTCTGAAGAGTTGATTTTGGATATTCTAGAAACCCACTTTAGCCCCCAAGAAGCAATGCGGCAATTGAAAACTGCTATTGACTGGGGTCGCTATGCAGAGTTATACAGTTACGATGAACCGGGCGGCGAAATCTTCTTAGAATCTGAAGTCAGTAGTCAGTGGTCAGTAGTCAGTGGTCAGTAGTCATTAGTCCGCAGTCATCAGTAATTAGTTATTAGTTATTAGTTATTTACTAGCAATGAGCAATTAACAATTACCCGATGCCCTAGCCCTCCGATCCCCCAAATTCTAACTTCCAAATTTCCAATTACCTTTTTCCCAATTACCAATAACTACTTCGTATGACAAGACCTCTAACACCCGCCAATAAAACCTTAGAAAGGTCAGCTTGGACTTGGCAAGACGGCTTGCTGATTCTAGCAATCTTATCTCTAATTTTGGGAATTGTCCAAACAGCTTCTCAATTCAAGGGTAACTACAACCCGGATTTTATAATTGAGACCACGCTAAATGTCTTGCCAGCATATACCGCCCAGACTCTTTTACGCATGGCAGCAGCCTATTTTTTATCGCTGCTGTTTACCATAGTTTATGCTTATTCTGCTTACCGCTTTCCCCTGGCAGCAAAAATTTTAATTCCTTTGTTAGACATTTTGCAGTCGATTCCAGTTTTATCTGTTTTGCCCGGTGTTGTTTGAGCGCTAGTTACTTTATTTCCGGGTCAAAGAATCGGTGTAGAAATAGCATCGGTTATCTTAATATTTACTGGGATGAGTTGGAATATGACTTTTAGTTTCTATCAGTCGCTTTCCGGCATTCCCCTAGAACTAAAGGAAGCTGCTCAAGTTTATCGGCTCAATGCTTGGCAGCAATTTTGGACGTTAGAATTGCCCGCTGGTGCGATCGGACTGGTGTGGAACAGCGTCATGTCAGTGGCGGGCGGCTGGTTTTTTTTGATTGCGATCGAATCTTTTACCTTGGGGGACAAAAACTTTAATTTGCCTGGACTCGGTTCCTATTTGGGCAAGGCAGCCAGTGAAGGCAATTTTGGGGCGATCGGCTGGGGTTTAGCAGTATTAATTGGTGTGATTATAGCGATCGACTTTTTTATCTGGCAGCCTTTGATTGCTTGGGTAGAAAAGTTTAAATATCAAGCGGTGGAAGCTGCCAATGTACCGCAGTCAAACTTGTTGGATTTTTTAAGGCGATCGGCGACGCTGCGGGTGTTGAAGTCGCGTATTTCGCCGATGGGCGACAGTTTCGATCGCGGTTTGGTCAGAGCTTTTGCACCTGCTAATTTACCAACAAATCCTCGCCAACTAACCCGCATCGGAAATTGGATAAATTGGCTGTTTGTCAGCGGGTTTGCCGTCATTGTACTTTGGGGAACTTGGGAAGCGGTGCTCCTGCTGCGTTTGCTGAGTTTGTCGGACTGGCAAAAAGTCATGGGAGGTGCTTTTTTCACAGCTTTGCGAGTCATTTGCGCGTTATTTTTATCGCTGTTGTGGACAGTACCGCTTGGAGTGGCGATCGGTCGAAATCCATGTTTAGCTCAGATTTTGCAGCCATTAGTACAAATAGCCGCTTCTGTACCGGCAACGGCTTTATTTCCTGTATTGCTACTAGCTTTAATTCAAACTGGAGGTGGCTTAGAAATTGGTTCTGTGGCGCTGATGATGTTGGGTAAAATGTGGTATTTGCTGTTTAATGTTATTGCGGGCGCTCAATCGATACCTTCGGAGTTCTTTGAAGCCGCGCAAGTTTACAAACTTTCCCTAGTTCAGCGCTGGAAAACTTTAATCCTACCCGGAATTTTTCCTTATTTAATCACAGGAACTATTACGGCGGTTGGCGGAGCTTGGAATGCCAGTATTGTCAGCGAATACGTGCAGTTTAAAGGTGAAACAATTACCACAAGCGGTTTGGGCGAGACGATTTCTCAAGCAACGGCATCGGGTAATTTTCCTTTGCTGTTAGCGGCTACTTCTGTGATGTCGCTGTTGGTTGTATTGACTAACCGTTTGGTGTGGCGGCCGCTTTACCGTTTGGCGGAATAAAAATATCAATTGTTGGTTTAAATTGACAGTTGACAGTTGACAGTTGACAGTTGACAGTTGACAGTATAGCCATTCTCAACGGCGATGAGGTATGTCAGGTAATTGGTAATCGGTAATTGGTAATCGATCGCACTTTCCCGAACTCACGCTCTTTGGCGCTAGATCGAAAACATAATACCAAGAAACTCGGTGTCGACAATACAGCTTGGTTTTGGTGGTGCCGCATCTGCCAAAAAATTCGGTTGCTAGCCCCGCAGGTATAAATCCTATAACTGCAACCAGTGGCGTCAATAGGCTCTAAACTGGATTCAGAAAGGCGCGGAGCACAGGTTTAGGAGGGTCATCAGTGACAGAAAGCAATTATCAATCCTCTTCGTTACCCACCTACGCGCGAAAAGAACTGCGGGAATTAGTTCGATCGCAGTTAAGGGCCCTGTTGGAAGAAGGAGACTTTAAAGGAGCAAAAGCGATTTTGCACCCGGTGCAGGAAGCAGACATAGCTGAAGCTATCGAAGGCCTGCCAGAAACCATGCAAGTAATAGCTTTCCGCTTGCTTTCCAAAGACGAAGCGATCGCAGTTTACGAATATCTCGACTCCAGCGTTCAGCAGTCCCTCTGCGAAAAGTTCAAACGCCAAGAAGTCATTGACATTGTAGACAAAATGTCACCGGACGATCGCGCTAAACTCTTTGACGAACTGCCGGCAATATTAGTCCGTCGCCTGTTGGGTGAATTGAGCCCGACGGAACGAGAAGCTACGGCCCAACTTTTGGGTTACGAAGCCAGTACCGCCGGCAGGATAATGACCCCGGAATACATTTCTCTGAAAGAAAGCTTTACCGTAGCCCAAGCTTTAGACCGAATTCGCTCTTTGGCTAAAACTACCGAAACAATTTATTCTCTTTACGTCACCGACGCCGGACGCAGCTTGACAGGTATTTTATCTTTGCGGGATTTAGTCACTTCGCCCCTCGACAAAACTGTCGGCGAAATTATGACCCGCGACGTAGTTTCTGTTCAAACTGGCACGGATCAAGAAGAAGTAGCTAGGCTGATCCAGCGTTACGATTTTTTAGCTGTGCCCGTTGTAGACCGCGAACAGCGTCTGGTCGGGATCATTACAGTTGACGACGCGATCGACATTTTAGAACAAGAAGCCGACAAAGATATTTATGCCTTGGGTGGCGTCCAGTCTGGTGGTGACAATTATTTTCAGACCGATTTAATCACCGTTGCTCGCAAAAGGGTCGTATGGCTGTTTATTCTGCTTTTAACCAATACTGTCACTGGCGCAATCATTAGAGCTCAAGAAGATATTTTGCAACAAGTAGTTGCGCTAGCAGCCTTTATTCCGCTGCTGACTGGCACTGGAGGTAATGTCGGAGCTCAGTCCTCAACAGTTGTAATTCGCGGTTTGAACACTGACGAAATTACAGCAATGGGGCCGATGAAAATAATTGTGCGGGAGGGGATGGCGGGAGCGCTACTAGGAGCTATATTGGGGACGGTAGCGACTGGCTGGGCTTATGTTCTGCAAGGGAGTTTAGCAGTGGCACTCGCGGTGGGGGTGAGTTTGTTTGCGATCGCAATTTTAGCTTCTATTGCCGGTTCAGCTCTGCCGTTTCTGTTTCGTTCTTTGGGTTTAGACCCCGCTTTAATGTCTGCTCCCTTTATTACCACCGCAGTTGATGTCCTTGGGGTATTGATTTATTTCACTTTAGCTCGACTAATTTTGCAGATTTAATATATTTAATTAAATGGCTGTGAATAAAAAACTTAATCGGTTTTTCACCACTGCTAAATTCGGGGTATACGTGCGATTACATACCGGATATCTGCGCTCGCGCTTACTTTATTTTTATCCGCATACTGGCACCAGTTGAAAAAAGAATGCAGCTATAGGCCCGTGATCCAAACTCCGAGCTTCATCAGTCATTCCAAATCTAAAATCTACAATCTACAATCTAAAATCTAAAATGGTATTAGCCTATGTCATCATCCAATTCACCCACCAAAATCCAAAATCCCAAGTCGAGCAATTGGTTAGAAACTGCTGAAGTGGTTTTTATTGCTGCCTCTGCTGTGGGATTGGCTGTTAGTTTGGTTTGGGGGCAGAGCGTTTATGCTCAAGTGCCTGTAGTGATTTCGTTGGTGTTGAATTTTGTGAACCGGCAGAAGCTGCACAGGCAAGTCAAAGCAAGTACGGCGGCTACGTTCGATCGGGTAAATCAACAAGCAGCTACTACCGATCGCGCGATCGAGCAATTGCAACTTGCTGTAAATGCTTTAGACGAAGCTCTTTCTCAAACATCTCATGAAAATCTCAATGTTGTTGGGCCGGGAGAAAACGTACACTCTCTAATTTCAGCCATTGAGAACCTGCGCCAGCGACTAATAATTTTAGAAAAAACTATTAAAATGATTCAAAGCGAGATCGAACTCACCAGCCGCCAATTCAAACAGCGGCCCGAGTTGCAACAAGTCGAAACTTTGACAACAATAATTCTGGACTTGCAGCAGTTTATCAACGAACTGCCACAGTGGGGCAATTTACAGCAGCGGCAGCTAACAGAACTTCAGCAAAAAGTAGACAATGCTTTGGCTGAGCTCTCAGAAGAAATTGCTGTCATTCCCAACCGCGTGCAAGAGGCGCTAGCTAGTCGCGGTGGGGAAATTAACCCACAGTTTGGTTCTGGTTTGAATGCCGAGCAAAAAAATGGTTATCGACCTAAAACCCAGAATGAGAAAATTCGCCAGAAATATCCCAGAGCTTATGTCAAGTGGAGTCAGGATGAAGAAGAAAATTTGAAGAAAGAATATGCTAGCGGTCAACAAATTGACGAATTAGCTCAGAGATTTCAGCGACAGCCTAGTGCCATTCGTTCGCGCTTACAAAAATTAGGATTAATCGAATAATAGTAATTTGTAATTTGTAATTTGTAATTTGTAACCACAGAAAACAAACCACAGTCAACAGTCAACTGACAACTGACAAATAATATCAAATCTGTTAGCACCCGAATGATTCAGATCTCTCTTCTCGACAAGCGCGTGAATCAGCGTCAATCCATTGTCATCTGGGATGAATAAATTCTTTTTTTTAACCGCAGATGAGGGCAGATGCAACAGAGATTAACGCAGATGAATGATATCAATTCCGGTTGCACAATCCATCGGGAATTGTTGACCCTTCGGCTTCGCTCATGGCATCGCTGTTGACTGGATTTGACTATTCCGATGCAACCGGAATGGATATAAAAAAACGATCGCCCTTTTTTTTCAAAAGAGCGATCGCTTTGTTTCTGTATTCAGTACCGGCTGCCAACAGCGGGCCACTAACATTACATCTCAAGGCTTTTTAGCCTGGGTCTACCTCATTTTAGAAATCTTGGGGTAACAAAGAACTTAAACGCTCCAACAAAGGATCGGAATTCCGAGGAGGAGCAACTTCAGCATCAGACACTACATTATCATCCGCCACAGATTCAGACTCAATGGGGCCAGGCTCTACTACTTTTGAAACTTGGGCAAAAGAAACTTGAGCAAACTTACTGTTAACACTCCCCTGCAATTGATCCAACTGCGCGCTGAGTTGACTCAGGTGATGTTCCAGTCCCTCCAAACGGCTTAATTCCTCTGCCGAAACATTGTGCTCAAACTCAGAAAATTTTACCACAAGTTCAGCAATACGCTGTTCCAACCGTTGAAAGCTCTGTGTAGAGCTAGCAGACTCAGATACCGACAAAAACTGCCACAAAGCTTGTTTGCAGAGATTGCTGAAAGTCTGATACTTCGTGAAAGCCAACTCTTTTTCAATAGCGGCCAGCAAAGTTTGATCCGCAGCATCTTCCGTAAACGCCACCGAGAAATTCGCCTTATTTTTTGCCCACAGTGCCATAGGGTTCAAGCCTTAATGCGTTACTTAATCGTGGCTAGCTGAGCCTCAGCATAAATAAACTGTCCCAAAGCATTAGCTTTCCGGGAAGGCTGAGCCAAGTGAGCCTTAAGATTGGCGTCTTTAAGCAAAGGTTGCAACACCTCCCAGAAAAACTCGCCGCCCCCGCCAGTCAGAACCACATCCGTCACACGTTCCGGCAGCCACTGCACCAAACGTTCGGACAGTTCGTTAGCGAAAGCCTCTCGCAAATCCTTAATAATCGGATCTAAATTAGTCGGCTTAGTCGCTCCTCTCGGACGGTAAAAACGCTGGCCTTCTGGTTTATTCACCGCTTCCAGTAAAGACAGAGATTGAGGGTCTGCTCCCGGAATTTTTGAGGCAACTTGTTCGTAGAACTTGTTCATTGCGAAGGAATCGCTCTTAGAAGCCGCGCGGGCGAACCGGAAACGATCGACCATTAACAAATCGGTAGTTTGGTGTCCGATATCGACAACAGCCACCGACAGTTCCGGCAACTCCGGCGAAAACTCCTTGTTGTCTTGAGCCTCGCACCAAATCAGGCTGCCGAACCCTTCGGGCATCACCCAAACGTGACTGATATTAATATCCACACGCTCGCCCCGGTACACCACAACGTGGGGAGAGCGCAGTTGGCTGATAATCTCTTCCTTTTCCTTCTCAAACTGATCCTGCGAATAAAAAGGCAAACCCAGCACAACTGCTATTTCGCCCTTCATCTGGAAATATCCAGCACAGGAAAATACCTTAACCAAAGCATCTACTACTTTCGACTGGTCGGCGCCACCGAGGTTAGCGCCAAAATCGGCAGCCAATTGACCGATCGCGTATCCTTTGCCTTGGTACTCCAGCCACATATCCAACAGAGGGTCTGTTGCTTTCGACTCAAAGCTGCCACCCCGCACCTTTTCCACGGGCATAGTAGCCACGTTGGCAGGGATGAAAACAACGCTACTCGGGTTGCGACTCACGCAGGCTTTAGTTGCCGTCCGACCCAAATCAGCACTAATAATCGATTTGTGAGAAGCGACTTTAGTCTGCTGGGTCAGCATAGCCGAATTAGGAACAAGCTGTCTAGTTGTCATCTGAAAAATGGGTAGAAACCCCGTCCTTCTAGGACGGCTTTATTATTGTTTTGGATTTACTACTGCCTTGGGATTGGTTGGTTCGGTGTGCTTTTGTGTTGCACTTTCAACGGGACAGTTACCGTTTCAAGTCTCCCAATCCTGTACGCATAGCATTTTGCTCGCGCCGGGGCGCAGCCTCCCTTGCGGGGTAAAGTTAGCTTGTCGGTCAATGTTTTCTGAGCTTTTTAGACTTGCAGCACTGTTTCAGTGACCTTGAAACTGTTTAACTGCAAATGACAGGGCAGGGGACTAGCTAAGCATCCGCCCGGTGTCGTGACTCAAAAAACGTAGTCAGTTAAGACGCTTGGCTGGTCAGAACCGCTTGCTAGATTTCTCTTTCAAGCCTCATGCCGTCAGGGCTAAGGTTCCTGACGCCTTATCCCTTAACACTGCCGCGCTTAAAGACAGTGGGTTTTGCGGCGATTCTTCTAACTTTACCTAGATCGGTATCGAAATCAGCACCAAACATTATATTCGGGACGATCGCCCTTACCGTAACTAACCTAACTTTTTCTGGAGCCATCGTGCTCAAAGCTCTGTTGCCTGAGAGTGCATTGTTAAGTTAAATTTAGTTAAGATTCTGAGTGTAAACTTTTGTCGCACTTCTCCGACACCGCGATCTTACCCGATCTGTCCCCAATTCAAGGCATCCGCATTTATGAAAATTTCTTGGCGAACTATACTACTTTGGACTTTACCTGCCTTAGTCATCGGCTTTTTCTTGTGGCAGGGAGCCTTGGCACCATCCCCAGCAGAAATGAGCAAGAACACCGCCAGCACCCGCTTAAGCTACGGTCGATTCTTAGATTACTTAAACGCAGGTCGAGTCACCAGCGTTGATTTGTATGATGGAGGCCGCACAGCGATCGTCCTAGCAGTCGATCCCGAACTGGACAATCACGAGCAGCGGTGGCGGGTAGACTTGCCCTCAAATTCCCCGGAACTGGTTTCTAGGCTCAGAGACTCCAAAATCAGCTTCGACACTCATCCCCTGCGGAACGACGGCGCAGTCTGGGGACTTTTAGGCAATCTAGTATTTCCCCTCTTGTTAGTAGGAGGGCTGTTTTTCCTCTTCCGCCGCGGCGGTGGCAACGTACCGGGAGGCCCGGGCCAAGCCATGAACTTTGGTAAATCCAAAGCACGCTTTCAAATGGAAGCTAAAACAGGCGTACTGTTCGACGACGTAGCAGGCGTTGAAGAAGCCAAAGAAGAACTCGCCGAAGTCGTGACTTTCCTCAAAAAACCCGAACGCTTCACCGCAGTCGGGGCAAAGATTCCCAAAGGCGTGCTGCTGGTTGGCCCTCCAGGAACAGGTAAAACCATGCTGGCAAAAGCGATCGCAGGGGAAGCCGGCGTGCCTTTCTTCAGCATCTCCGGTTCAGAATTTGTGGAAATGTTCGTCGGTGTCGGCGCATCCCGCGTCCGCGACTTGTTCAAAAAAGCGAAAGAAAATGCTCCTTGTATCATCTTCATCGATGAAATCGATGCAGTCGGTCGCCAGCGCGGCGCTGGTATCGGTGGCGGTAACGACGAACGAGAACAAACCCTGAACCAATTGCTGACCGAAATGGACGGTTTTGAGGGCAATACTGGCATCATCATCATTGCTGCCACCAACCGCCCCGACGTGCTCGACTCAGCGCTGCTGCGTCCGGGACGTTTTGACCGCCAAGTTAGCGTCGATGTACCGGATATCAAAGGTCGCTTGGAAATTCTGGAAGTTCACGCGCGTAACAAGAAGCTGTCTGCGGAGATTTCTTTGGATGCGATCGCCCGCCGCACTCCGGGTTTTACCGGCGCTGATTTGGCTAACTTGCTCAACGAAGCTGCTATTTTAACAGCGAGACGCCGCAAAGAAGCGATTACGATGCTCGAAGTTGACGATGCAGTCGATCGCGTGGTAGCAGGTATGGAAGGCACGCCGCTGGTGGACAGCAAGAGCAAGCGTTTGATTGCTTACCACGAAATCGGCCACGCGGTCGTCGGTACTTTGATTCAAGCCCACGATCCCGTGCAAAAAGTTACCTTAGTCCCTCGCGGACAAGCTCGCGGCTTGACTTGGTTCATGCCTAGCGAAGACCAAGGTTTGATTTCTCGATCGCAAATCTTAGCCCGGATTAGCGGTGCTTTGGGCGGCCGCGCAGCCGAAGAAGTAGTTTTCGGTGATGCTGAAGTTACCACCGGTGCCGGCAACGACTTGCAGCAAGTCAGCGGTATGGCCCGCCAAATGGTTACTCGCTACGGGATGTCTACCTTGGGCCCGATCGCCCTAGAAGCTCAGCAAAGCGAAATTTTCCTCGGCCGCGACTACACGGCGCGATCGGAATATTCCGAAGAAATTGCTTCTCGGATTGACGGACAAGTCCGGGAAATTGTCGATCGCTGCTACGATGACGCCCGCCGAATTATTCGCGAAAATCGCACTGTGGTCGATCGTTTAGTCGATTTGCTGATTGAAAAAGAAACCATCGACGGCGAAGAGTTGCGCCTGATCGTCTCTGAATATACTTTTGTTCCTGAAAAAGAACAATACGTTCCTCAGCTTTAACTAGAATATTTAGGGCGAATAGAATTCGCTTCTACACAAACAAAGTCCGCCTGCGCGGACTGAAGAAATTCAACCCGCGCAGGCGGGTTTTGTCTGTGTAGAAGCGGTTTCAACCGCCGACTCAAAAGAAACTATATGATTAAGAATTCATCGATTTGTTTGATAGTAATTTCAACATTAATTTCCGTCAACACTTTGAGCGCCCGCGCCGAAAAATTAAGATGTTTTGTAGATATTTGCATCGACCCCAGCAGCGTAGAATTAAGCAAATCCGATATTCCCGGTGCTCCTTCGTATCCAGTCAGAATTATTTTAGGCACTCAGCAGTTTAGTAACGAGAAAATGCTGGTGCAAATGGAAGTTAACTGCAATTCGCGAGAGTTTAGAACAGTTAGAATTAGCGAAGATGGCGAAAATTGGTCGAATTTCGATCCGAGATGGACTTTGGTCGATCGCACAAACTCATATTTGTCTCGGCTGGTAGACTATAGTTGTCAATTGGCGATCGCCGAACAATAGCATAAATACAACAATCAGTAGACCCACAAAAAAACAGATCGCCGATATCCGCATCCTCAACCCTTGACTTGCGGGTGTTTTCAGTGTAAAAGCGGTTGAAACCGCCGAATGTTAATATTAAACTCAATCTAAAATCTAAAATCTAAAATCTAAAATCGAATGACAAACCCCAGCGAATACCGACAAAGACGCGAACATTTAATGGCAAAAATTGGCAGCGGAACCGCGATATTTCGCAGCGCCCCCGCAGCCGTCATGCACAACGATGTTGAATACGCCTACCGACAAGATAGCGATTTTTTCTACTTAACAGGTTTCAAGGAAGCGGGGGCGGTAGCAGTGCTCGCACCGCATCACGAAGAACACAAATTTGTCCTCTTCGTGCAGCCAAAAGACTTGGAAAAAGAAACTTGGCACGGTTATCGCGCCGGAGTAGAAGGCGCTAAGGAGCTGTACGGCGCTGATGAAGCGTTTCCCATCGCCGAACTGGCCGAAAAATTGCCAAAATATCTAGAAAAGGCCGATCGCATATATTATCACTTCGGGCGCGATCGGAATTTCGACCAAACAATCCTCAATCACTGGCAAAGCTTGATGGCAACCTACCCGAAACGCGGTACAGGCCCAACAGCAATCGAAGATTCCAACATCATTTTACACCCGATGCGGCTGGTGAAAAGCGAAACAGAATTAGCATTAATGCGAAAAGCCGCTAATATCTCAGTTATCGCCCACAACCGCGCCCAAGAATTCGCCAAACCTGGCAGGTACGAATACGAAATTCAAGCAGAAATTGAACATATTTTTGGCATGAACGGTGCCACTTCCGCTTATCCTTCCATTGTCGCCTCCGGTAACAATGCCTGCGTCCTCCACTACATCGAAAACAACCGCCAAATGCAGGAAAACGATTTGCTGCTAATAGATGCCGGTTGTGCTTGCGACTACTACAACGCCGACATTACTCGCACATTTCCCATCAGCGGCAAATTCACCGCCGAACAACAGACTATTTACGACTTAGTTTTGCAAGCACAATTGCAGGCAATCAGTCAAGTATATCCGGGAAATCCTTACAGCAAAATTCACGAAACAGCAGTGCGTGTTTTAGTGGAAGGTTTAATGGATTTAAAACTTTTGGTCGGCGACATTGAAGAGATAATTAAAGAGGAGAAATACAAGCCGTTTTATATGCACCGCACCGGACATTGGCTGGGATTGGACGTACACGATGTCGGCGTTTATCAGTACGGCGAAAATTCGCAAGTTTTGCAGGCGGGACAAGTGCTGACGGTAGAACCGGGGATTTATATTTCTCCTTATATTAAACCCGTAGAAGGACAGCCGGAGATTCCTGAAAAATGGCGCGGTATTGGTGTGAGAATTGAAGATGATGTCTTGGTGACGTTGGAAAGCCATGAAGTCTTGACGGCGGGAGTTCCTAAATAATTGTTGACTGTTGACTGTTGACTGTTGACTGTTGATTGTTAAGAGGGCGGGCACGGGGGCACCGCCCCTACTGACTGTTGACTGTTGACTGTTGACTGTTGACTGTTGGCAGTTGCCGCCTTTAAATTGTATATTAAAAAAAATCAAACAATGAGTGGGGTTTCCCGCTCGCCCTGAATATACAATTTAAAGGCGCGACAGCTTATTTCTTATTTCTTATTTCTTATTTGTTGGTTCTAATTCCGAATTACCAACAACCAACAGCCAACAGCCAACAGTCAACAACCAACAACCAACAGCCAAACAAAAAGCCTTTATGTGTATTGATCCCACAGACAACGCACAGCGTAACTATCCCGTAGGGAATCGACCTCTCGAAACCTGCGAAGCATTAGTAACACAGCAAAGCGGAAAAATTCAGCAACTCGAAGCAGATTTGCAACAGCAGAGAAAATTGTGCCAGAAATTAGCAGCACAACTTAAAGCATTGGAAAATTCCAACTCTGCTGACTGTGTAACTGAATTGAATCTCGCCGACGAGCGCACTGAGTTAATAGCATCTCTGGAAAAAAGCCAGGAAATGTACCGAACTCTGATCAAACATTATCCGAATGGCTCGGTGTTTTTGTTCGATCGCGATTTGCGCTATACTCTGGTTGACGGTCAAGGTTTGGCAGTAGTTGGTTTGTCCAAAGAACTGTTGGAAGGCAAAACATTGTGGGAAGTATCGCCACCTGAAGATTTGCCACTTTTTGAGACTACATATCGCGCGGCTTTGGCAGGAAAAGAGAATAATTTTGAATATAAATACGGCGATCACGTTTATTCAACAACAATTGCTCCCGTCAAAAACGACCGGGAAGAAATTTTCGCAGGCATGGTCGTTACTCAAGATATTACCGAAAAGAAACAGGCAGAAATAGCGCTGGAAAAAATCAAAAATCAGCTAGAAATTAAATATAAAAAGCGCACTGAAGACTTGAAAACAGCCAACAATCTATTGCAGGAAGAAATTCTCTCTCGCTGGCGCGTCGAAGAAGCTCTGCGGCAAAGCCAGGAACAGCTAGAATTGTTTTTCTCTCAATCTTTAGATGGCTTTTTCTTTATGATGCTGGACGAACCCGTACACTGGGACGATACAGTTGACAAAGAAAAAGTTTTGGATTACGTATTTACTCACGGGCGGGTAACGAAGGCAAATCATGCTTTGATAGCTCAATACGAAACTACTCGGGAAGAGTTGATTGGCAAAACAATTAACTTTTTTTTGTCCCACAACTTGCCAAAGAGCAGAGAGATATTCAGGCAATTTTTTGATGCTGGCAGAGTTCACATCGAAAATGACAATCGCAAGTTTGACGGGGAGAGAATTTGGGTAGAAGGCGACTATATTTGCATTTACGATTCTCTCGAAAGAATCGTGGGGTATTTTGGCGTACAGCGTGATATTAGCGATGCGGTGGTTGCAGCTAGACAACGCAAACAAGCTGAAGCAGCACTGAAAGAAAGTGAAGAAAGATTCCGACAGCTAGCCGAAAACATTGAAAGCGTGTTTTGGATGGTAGGCATTCAACCGCAGGAAATTATTTATATTAGTCCGGGTTACGAAAAAATTTGGGGCAGAAGCTGTGCTGAATTGTATGCTGGCGGACACTTTTTAGCGGATTCTCTCCATCCAGAAGATCGCTCTCGCGTTGTTGCTAAATTCGCTAAAACAATTGTAGCTGAAGATGAGACGGAATATCGAATTGTTAGACCGGATGGCGAAATTCGCTGGATTCGCGATCGGGCTTTTCCGATTACCAATCAAGCTGGTCAAGTTTACCGCGTTGTTGGCATTGCCGAAGATATTAGCGAAAGCAAACAGGTAGAAAAAGCATTCCGTGAAAGTGAAGAACGCTTTCGCCAGCTAGCAGAAAATATCCAAAATTCCTTCTGGCTAATGTCTGCTGAATTCACCGATTTATTGTATCTGAGTCCAGCTTACGAACAAATCTGGGGGCGCAGCAACGAAGAATTATATGCCGAGCCCTTAAAAATGATGGAGTGGGTGCATCCAGAAGATAAACATTTGTTGGAAGACTCAATGGGGCGAGTGTTGCAGGGTGAGTCCACCAATATCGAATATCGGATTTTTCGGCCAGACGGCACAATGCGCTGGGTGTGCGATCGAGCTTTTCCTATTTACGACGAATCGGGCAATATTTACCGCATCGCTGGTATTTGTGAAGATATTAGCGATCGCAAATTGACTTCTGCCCGCATCCAAGCAGCACTCCACGAAAAAGAAGTATTGCTGAAAGAAATTCACCACCGAGTCAAAAATAATATGCAGGTAGTTTCCAGCCTGCTGCAACTACAAGCTCAATATATTGAAGACGAACCGACGCTAGCTTTATTTGAAGAAAGTCAGACCCGCATCCATTCAATGGCTTTGATTCACGAGCAACTTTATCAATCCGACAATCTCGATCGGATCGATCTCCCGCCCTACGTTGAAAATTTGGTTGCTAATTTGTATCAATCTTTTGGTTACGGCAATACTTCCATCCAATTCAATGTCAACGTTGACCCAATTTCTTTAAATATAGAAACAGCAATTCCTTGCGGTTTGATTATTAACGAACTGGTTTCTAACTCGTTGAAATACGCCTTTACCGAAAGTTTGGCAGGTGAAATTAATATTAATTTTCATCGTGACACAACTTCTCAGCAATTTCACTTAAGTATTCAAGACAACGGCAGGGGATTCCCTGCAGGTTTTAACATAGAACATACCGAAACTTTAGGATTGCGATTAGTGCGGATGTTGACCAACCAATTAGATGGAACTCTTGTGATTGACAGTAAGTGCGGAACTTGTTACGATATTAGTTTCACTGAGTTGTCTTATCGACGGCGCATTTAAAAAATAATATGAACGCTATAAAGATTTTGGTGGTCGAAGACGAAGTGATTGTCGCCGAAGACATAGCAGGCAGGTTGAAAAAACTGGGTTATATAGTAACAGCCACGGTTGTTTCAGGGGAAGAAGCACTGGAAAAAGTTGCAGAAGAACGGCCAGACTTAGTGCTGATGGATATCGTACTTAAAGGTAACATGGATGGTATAACAACAGCCGAACAAATCAGAACCAAGGTAGATGTACCAACAGTATTTTTAACAGCTTATGCCGACGAGAAAACGCTGCAAAGAGCGAAACTTACAAACCCATTTGGTTATATTATCAAACCATTTCAACAACATGATTTACGGGTGGCGATCGAGATTGCCCTGCACAGACACGAAATCGAAGCTAAGATGCGAGAATCTCTTAAAGCTTCGGAAGCAACGAGAGAGTGGGTGGAAGAAAAGTCGTACCGCCAAAACCAGTATATTTCAATGGCTGCTCACGAATTGCGGAATCCGCTCAACGCAATTTTAATCTCTGCAGAACTCCTACAGCTCGATCGCGATCGTAGCAATGATGAAGCCCAAGTCAGAACCCTGCGACTGGTGAATTCAGCTACAAAAAAAATGAACCAGCTAATCGACGATATGCTGTTCATGGGCCGAGCAGAATCAGGTAAACTCAAATCCCATCCATTACCGATAAATTTAGTCGAATTTTGTCAAGATTTGCTGGATCAACTGCAGTTAGGAAATGAAGCCAAGCACAAACTAAAATTCATCCCGTCTGACGTTACCAGCGCGATTTTAGATCAACAATTGTTGCACTGTATTATTTCTAACTTAATTGTCAACGCCATCAAATATTCCCCCAGCGGCGGTCAAGTCAGCTTGGAATTGCAATACAGTCCAGCAGGAGATGGAGACAAAGAACCTATCTTTTGTTTTTCTCGTGAGTGTTTATTTCCTAATTCTCAATCTACACATATTAACTATCCCTTACTAATTATCCGCATCCAAGACGAAGGTATCGGCATCCCAGAAACCGAAGTAGAAAAAATATTTGAAATGTTCTACCGCTGCAAAAATACTGGACAGATTAAAGGTAACGGTTTGGGATTAACCATTGTCAAAAAAGCTGTGGATTTGCAAGGAGGTGCGATCGGCTGTGAAAGCAAAATCGGCGTTGGTACTAACTTTACAGTCGTGCTTCCCTATGTAGCTCTTTCCTCAAAAAATCATAGATAAGACTTATTTAATCATCAAAATGTTGCAAAATCCACTCAACCGCCACTGCTAAATTGGCTGCAATAAAATCCGGTTTAGTATGGTGCTGATACTCGCCGCTCAACACGCTTTTGCCGTAACCAGTCTGCACTAAAATACCAGTACAACCGGCATTGTGAGCCATATCCACATCAGTCGCTTTGTCTCCCACCATAAAACTGTTCTGTAAATCCAAATTGTGTTCCCAAGCGGCGGCTACCAACATCCCTGTATTCGGTTTTCGCCAAGTTGTATAGCGCGTAAATTCGGGGTTAGTTCCCCCTTCCGCTTCGCTTAAATAAGGACAGTAATAAAGAGCATCTAACCTCGCTCCAGCTTCATTTTTTAATAGTTGACAAAGGCGTTTGTGCAAAGCTTCAACGTGGCTGACTGGATAATAACCTCTGGCGGGGCCGGATTGATTGGAAACCAGACAGCAAAATATTTTGTGGTCATTTAAAAGGCGTACAGCTTTAGCTATTCCTGGGATTAAATGCAAATCTTCTACTTGGTGAATGTAGCCCGCTTCGATGTTGAGAACGCCATCTCTGTCCAGAAATACTGCTCGTTTCATGGTTGTATTGTTGCTTGAAAATAGGGTTTAGGGTGAGGATGTGGCAGTGTTTGTTGGGGTTAACTTAAGCCTAAAAACCTTTGTATCTATCGTTTATAGTCGAGTCTAGATCCCCCTAAATCCCCCTTAAGAAGGGGGACTTTGAGTGTTCCAGTCCTCCTCTTTTTCCGCTTGGGACTTTGACTACTCTTGTCCCCCCCTTATTAAGGGGGGTTAGGGGGGATCGGTAAGACTGGACAAGGAAGACTATAGGCTGGCACAGCGAAAATCCAGGTACGAGCGTCATTCTAAAATAGATTGTTTGCCTAACCATTCGCGGAAACTATCATGATACAAACTATAGCAAATTTTTCCTCCAACTTCTTGTTTGTTTAAGAACTCAATCCAATTGTCTAACACTTTTTCAACATCGTATTCATCCCGATCAATTATATGGGATATCGCACTTACAGACAAACCTGTTGTGGATTTTACCAAAACATTGAGCACAGACAAGTCAACTGCCGATAAAGTATCACCTCTCATCCGCAGCCAGTGGTTTTGATAATACGCTGCTAAACCGGGAGGAAGTTCCGAAAAAAGTGAGGACTCTCCCAGATTAGCATCGGGGTGTAAATTCTCGGTAATGGCAGGTAACATCTGACTCAGATACATGAAATTGTTTTCGCCCAGAGTTGCGAGTTGTCGGCAGAATTCGGGTTGAGTTAAATCCGGTGCGGTTGATAGGTATTGCTGAATGTAGTTAAGGGCATCTTCGCGATTTTGGGCGGGATAATCTCTTAAATCGACGGTTTGAGAGGGCGTTTCAATTAACAAACCGGATTTCTCTCTCAAAAACGGGCGGCGGGCGAGGATAAAATAAGTACGATCGCCCAAATATCTCGGCAGATAAAACAGATTTGTGCTGGGAGGCTGACTGGTGCGGGCGATCGCGTCTACAGAATCAATGACTATTATCAACCGTTGGCGATCGTTTAATTTATCGCTAATTTGTTGAAGCAACAAAGACAGAAACCAACTCCCATCATCGGATTCGAGATTTTGAAGTTGAGATTTGAGCTTGAGGATTTCGGATGTTTCCCCATTGGCGGCAAGGTATTTGTCAATCAGTTGAGTGCAGACAGAAGCGAGAAAATCTTCTGCTCGATTTTTGCCCTCAACTGCAGCGTTGTAATAGATACTGCGAGGATGGGCGGTGACATATTGGGCGAGGATGGAACTTTTGCCGCAGCCGGGAGTGCCGACAATTGTGAAATAACCGCGGCTGTGGGAGTCCAGAAAGTCGGAAATGGCAGAAAAAACAAACTTGCGCCCTGCAAAATTCTCGGTTTTTTCCCGCAGGAGTTGCTGAAATTCTATTGGGTAAGCAGCGGTAGAGATGGGAGTTGAGAGAGGTGATGAATTCATGTTAGTTCCTCCATCCCTTCTAGCCGCAGGCAATATACGCGGCCGGATTTGTCGCCTGCGACAATTGTGACGCCATCTGGTGCAATAGCGCAACAGGCGATCGGGCTGTCAGCCGTGAAACTGGCAATAACCTTTCCACTCCACAAATCCCAGACTTTGATGGTCTTGTCCGAGGAACCAGAAATTGCCCGCTTGCCATCAGCAGTGACGGCTACTATATTTACCGACTCGCTGTGCTCTCTGAGAATAAACAGTTCCTTTCGAGTTGTTAAATCCCAGACTTTGATGGTGTTGTCCCACGAACCAGAAATTGCCCGCTTGCCATCAGCGGTGACGGCTACTGCTGTTACGAATTGGCCGTGAGCTTCGAGAGTAAACAGTTTCTTTCTAGTTGTTAAATCCCAGACTTTGATGGTGTTGTCCCACGAACCAGAAATTGCCCGCTTGCCATCAGCGGTGACGGCTA
>NZ_JAUBRH010000042.1:39094-42832 GCF_036701775.1 Microcoleus sp. N9_A2
CTGCTTTTATCCAGTCGCCGTGACCCTTGAGAGTAAACTCTTCCTTTCTAGTTGTTAAATCCCAGACTTTGATTGTGTTGTCCGATGAACCAGAAATTGCCCGCTTGCCATCAGCGGTGACGGCTACTGCATTGATTGAGTTGCTATGACCTTTGAGAGTAAACTGTTCCTCTCCAGTGGTTAAATCCCAGACTTTGAGGGTGGTGTCTCTTGAACCAGAAATTGCCCGCTTGCCATCAGCAGTGACGGCTACTGCATTGACTAAGTAGCTGTGACCTGTGAGAGTAAAGAGTTCCTCTCCAGTGGTTAAATCCCAGACTTTGATGGTGTTGTCCGATGAACCAGAAATTGCTAGCTTGCCATCATCAGTGACAGCAACTGCATTGACCCAGCCGCTGTGGCTATTGAAAGTAAACTGTTCATTTCCAGTTGTTAAATCCCAGACTTTGAGGGTTTTATCATATGCACCCGAAATCGCCCGCTTGCCATCATCAGTGACAGCAACTGCATTGACCGAGCCGCTGTGGCTATTGAAAGTAAACTGTTCATTTCCAGTTGTTAAATCCCAGACTTTGAGGGTTGTATCATATGAAGCAGAAATTGCCTGTTTGCCATTAGTAGTGAGAGCGACTGCATTTACCTGTCTGTGACCATTGAGAGTAAACAGTTCATTTCCAGTTGCTAAATCCCAGACTTTGATGGTGTTGTCCCACGAACCAGAAATCGCCCACTTGCCATCAGCAGTGATTGCTACTGCATTTACCGAATCGCTATGACCATTGAGAGTAAACAGTTCCTTTCGAGTTGTTAAATCCCAGACTTTGAGGGTGTTGTCCCACGAACCAGAAACCGCCCGTTTGCCGTCGGGGGTGACTGCTACTCCATGTACCGAGTTGCTGTGACCATTGAGAGTAAACACTTCCTCTCCAGTGGTTAAATTCCAGACTTTGATGGTGTTGTCATCTGAACCAGAAATCGCCCGCTTGCCGTCGGGGGTGACGGCTACTGCATTGACCGAGTTGCTGTGACCATTGAGAGTAAACAGTTCATTTCGAGTTGTTAAATCCCAGACTTTAAGGGTGTTGTCATCTGAACCAGAAATCGCCCGCTTGCCGTCGGGGGTGACGGCTACTGCATATACCTGTCTGTGACCATTGAGAGTAAACAGTTCCTTTCCAGTGGTTAAATCCCAGACTTTGAGGGTTTGGTCTCTTGAACCAGAAATCGCCCGCTTGCCATCAGCAGTGACGGCTACGGCTTTTACCGACTTGCTGTGACCTTTAAGGGTGCGTAGCAATCCCCTGCGAGGCGGAGTTAAACAAGGTGTCAAAGGACGCAACCAAGGTGCTGCTTTCCACTGCTTTGCTACTTCCAGCATTGCCTGAATCTCGGGCATTTCAAAGTACAGTAAGCGCCCTAACAATTGTTCCGCCAGTTTGGTCTTATCTCCATCCAAAATATCGGCTGACATCCACAGTACCCTTTGAATCAAGTTCAAGGCTTTTGCTGTTTCTGAGTTGTATTTTAGGTTAGTGACTGCTTCAGAAGCGTCAACCAAATCGAAATCATCAATAAGTGCCTGCACCCCAAACTCAGGATGCTGAATCTTTGCCATCAAAAAGTTAAAATCAGTCAGTCTTTGATAATACTTTTCTAAATTCCCTGATTTGACATGATTTGGCAGTAAGCTGCCCAGATAAGCACGTTGATAGAAAAGTGGTTTGGCCGCTAACTTGTCAGCAAATTCTCCCATCTCACGCCATCCCCTTTTCTAAATACTCAGTAATCCCTTCTAGCCGCAGGAAATATACGCGGCCGGATGCGTCGCCTGCCACAATTGTGACTCCATCGGGTGCAATGGCGCAACAGGCGATCGAACTTTCACCCGTGAAACTAGCAATGACATTTCCACTCGACAAATCCCAGACTTTGAGGGTTTTGTCATCTGAACCAGAAATTGCCCGCTTGCCATCAGCAGTGACGGCTACTATATTTACCGAGTTGCTGTGACCTTTGAGAGTAAACTGTTCATTTCCAGTGGTTAAATCCCAGGCTTTGAGGGTGTTGTCCCACGAACCAGAAATTGCCCGCTTGCCATCATCCGTCACAGCGACTGCATATACCGAGTTGCTGTGACCTTTGAGAGTAAACTGTTCGTTTCCAGTGGTTAAATCCCAGACTTTGAGGGTGTTGTCTCTTGAACCAGAAATTGCCCGCTTGCCATCATCCGTCACAGCGACTGCATTTACGAATTCGCTGTGACCTTCGAGAGTAAAAAGTTCTTTTCCGGTGGTTAAATCCCAGACTTTGAGGGTATTGTCTCTTGAACCAGAAATTGCCCGCTTGCCATCAGCAGTAACGGCTACTACATAGACTGATTTGCTGTGACCTTTGAGAGTAAACTGTTCCTTTCCAGTTATTAAATCCCAGGCTTTAAAGATGTTGTAGACAAAACCAGAAATTGCCCGCTTGCCATCAGCAGTGACGGCTACTATATTTACCGATTTGCTGTGACTTTCAAGAGTAAACAGTTCCTTTCCACTGGTTAAATCCCAGACTTTTAGGGTGTTGTCCCACGAACTAGAAATTGCCCGCTTGCCATCAACAGTGACGGCGAGTGCATATACCGATTTGCTGTGACCTTTGAGAGTAAACTCTTCCTTTCGGGTTGTTAAATCCCAGACTTTTAGGGTATTGTCCTCTGAACCAGAAATCGCCCGCTTGCCATCAGCAGTGATGGCTACTCCATATACTGAGTAGCTGTGACCTTTTAGGGTAAACTGTTCCTTTTGGGTTGTTAAATCCCAGATTTTCAGGGTGTTGTCTAATGAGCCAGAAATCGCCAGCTTGCCATCAGCAATGACGGCGACTGTATTGACTGAGTAGCTGTGAACTTTGAGAGTAAACTGTTCCTTTTCAGTAGTTAAATCCCAGACTTTTAAGGTGTTGTCATTTGAACCAGAAATTGCCCGCTTGCCATCAGCAGTGACGGCTACTGCATTTACGGAGTTGTTGTAACCTTGGAGAGTAAACTGTTCCTTTCGGGTTGTTAAATCCCAGACTTTTAGGGTGTTGTCTCTTGAACCAGAAATTGCCCGCTTGCCATCTGCAGTGACGGCTACTGCTTTTACCAAAGCGTTGTGACCTCTGAGAGTAAACTCTTCCTTTTCAGTAGTTAAATCCCAGACCTTGAGGGTGTTGTCTCTTGAACCAGAAATTGCCCGCTTGCCATCTGCAGTGACGGCTACTGCTTTTACCAAAGCGTTGTGACCTCTGAGAGTAAACTCTTCCTTTTCAGTAGTTAAATCCCAGACCTTGAGGGTGTTGTCTCTTGAACCAGAAATCGCCCGCTTGCCATCAGCAGTGACGACTACTACATAGACTGATTTGCTGTGACCTTTGAGAGTAAACTCTTCCTTTCCAGTTGTTAAATCCCAGACTTTCAGGGTATTGTCCGATGAACCAGAAATCGCCCGCTTGCCATCGGCAGTGACAGCTACTGCATTTACCAAATAACTGTGACCTTTGAGAGTAAACTCTTCTTTCCCAGTTGTTAAATCCCAGACTTTTAGGGTATTGTCCGATGAACCAGAAATCACCCGCTTGCCATCAGCAGTAACGGCTACTGCATTTACCCAGTCGCTGTGACTTTTGAGAGTACACTCTTCCTTTCCAGTTGTTAAATCCCAGACTTTCAGGGTATTGTCCGATGAACCAGAAATCGCCCGCTTGCCATCG
>NZ_JAUBRH010000042.1:42932-59764 GCF_036701775.1 Microcoleus sp. N9_A2
GAGGTGACGGCGACTGCATTTACCGATTTGCTGTGACCTGTGAGGGTGCGTAGTAGTCCCCTGCGAGGAGGAGTTAAACATGGTGTCAAAGGACGCAACCAAGGTGCTGCTTTCCCCTGCTTGGCTGCCTCCAGCATTGCCTGAATTTCTGGGATTTCAAGGTACAGTAAGTGCCCTAACAATTGCCCTGCCAGTTGCGTCCTATCTCGCTCCAAAATATCTCCTGACATCCAGAGTACCGTTTGAATCAAGTTCAGAGCTTTCGCTTTTTCTGGGTTGTACTCTGGGTGAGTTACTGCTTCTGAATCCTCAACCAAATTGAAATCATCAATAAGTGCCTGCACGCCAAACTCAGGATGCTGAATCTTTGCCATCAGGAAGTTAAAATCAGTGAGTTTTTGATAATACTTTTCTAAATTCCCTGACTTGACATAATTTGGCAGTAAGCTGCCCAGATAAGCACGTTGATAGGAAAGTGGTTGGGCCGCTAACTTGTCAGCAAATTCTCCCATCTCACGCCATCCCCTCTTCTAAATACTCAGTAATCCGTTGATTTACTTCCTGAAAAATTCTCCGCCTTGAATCCATCTCCCGTTTGGCTTTCAGAAAGTCAAGGAAACTAGCATGATAGATGGTATAGCAGATTTCTCCGTCTACATTCTGCTTTTTCAAATACTCAACCCACTCATCTTCTAAAACCTTTTTCACATCGCATTGATCCACCTTGGCAACTCCAGCAACCATGTCGCAGGGAATGGGCGTGGCAATCTCTAGTAAAATATACAAGACAATCTCCATCAATTGCCCAGGCTTAGCATCTATCTCCATTCGCACCCAATGGTTTTGATAATATTCTTGCAGCCCATCGGGCAATTGCCTTAAACTCAAGTCATTGTAATCACCCTTAGCAATTGCCGGCAAAACATACCGCAAATACATAAAATTATTTTCGCTTTTGTTTGCCACTTCCTCGACAAAAGTTGTATCGGGAACCTTGCGGGTTTGAATCCAGTTTTTCAGACCATCTTTATAGTCATGATCGGTATTTATAACAAAGCGAATATATTCTTTGATATCCTCCTGATTGAAGTTAACATATTTTTCGTCTCTTAAATCTAACTCTTTTTCTGGAACATCTACTAACAGCCGCTTTTTATCGAGGCTATAGGGTCGCCTAGTCAGCAAAAAATATACGTTATGGGGCATATTTCTCGGCAAATGTAAAAGATTTTCTCCCGGTTCTTGTTCAACTTCATCTAGTGCATCAATTGCAATTACCAAACGATCGCCCGCCGTGAGTTTTCCCGCCACCTTTGCCAGTAAAGTTGGTAAATCGGCGTCTTCTGAATTTGGCAATTGATAGCGGTCAATTAATTGCCGGCGAATGCTCTTCAAAAACAATTCTGGTCTGTTGCGGCGTTCGACGAGAATATTAAAATAGCAGGGAGATTGATGTTCCCAGACGTATTTGGCTGCGATCGAGCTTTTGCCCATTCCCGCATCCCCGACGATCGTAAAATAACCGTGAGGATTGTCGGTGATAAATTGCTGAAAAGTCTCAAAAACAAATTGGCGTCCGCAAAACCTCCGAACTTTTTCTTCTATTAACGATCTAAATTCTTCAGGGTAGGGGGCAACTACTGGGTCGGGTTTTGGATAATACTTCTGTTTTAATTTTATAAACAATATATCCAATTTGCCGGCACCGTTTTGGTCAAGAAGTTGAGGAAAGCTATTTCCAAACTTCTTGTAAATCACTCCCAGCCGCTGTTTTACAGTAGCTTCTGATATTCTTAATTCTAGTGAAAGCTCTACCTGATTGCGGGGGGATTTTTCAGGAGAGAAGAGTGCTGCTAATAATGTTTCTGTTTGTTCCATCGATAATCCATGTCTCACTGATTCGCCTTTAAGGAATTCTTGCCAATCCATCTAGGTTAACCCCTAATTTAACTTTATTACAACTTACGCGTCATGCACTTAAATCATCCTGAGCCTTGCCAATGAGCTCTGAGACGGCTGGGATGCTTCGCAGTCCTGAGCCTTGTGAAGGATAGGGACTCTGCATGAATGTAGTTTAATTATACCTTGAGTATACTTTGATTATACCGACCTCTAATAGACCTAAGTTTATACCTCTGGTCAACTTCACTTCATTAAAGTGATGCGATGATTTGATCAGAACACAAACAAGCAGTTATTGATAAACAAGAGAGGTCAGTCAAATGAATTTTAAATTATTCGGCAACTCGCACAGTGACGAAGATTTTAGTGAAATCGATGAAATAGGCAAAATAGGTATAAAACTTATTGGCAAAATTGCCGATGAGCTAAGTTATACCCGCACGTCTGCTGGTCGAAACTGTCTGTTAATTGTCAAATATTTTCAGCCCAGTATAGTACCACCCCAACCTAGCACTCAAGCGGATTTTTTCAAGCGTGCGATCGACGTTTTACATAGCTTTAATTGGCTTCAAGAGCAACGAACTCCCCAATCGGATCGAAGTTATAACCAGCCACTTCACAAAATAAAGC
Organism: Microcoleus sp. N9_A2; assembly: GCF_036701775.1. Lineage (NCBI taxonomy): Bacteria > Bacillati > Cyanobacteriota > Cyanophyceae > Oscillatoriales > Microcoleaceae > Microcoleus > Microcoleus sp. N9_A2. The sequence goes on from NZ_JAUBRH010000042.1 coordinate 45,465, forward strand.
TTCAAGTAAGTAGCGACCTCAAGTCTGTTACTCAAGTTTTATGGTGGGTTGAGCAGTTTTTTAGAGCCTCTACCCATTCCCGAAACAGTTTTGCAGCTTTGTAAACTTGCTGCGATCGAGGGTTTTGCCCATGCTGTGCGCCACGCCCACACAAATCTGTCAGTGGAAACTCCGAAAATCGAGCTGGCGATCGCAGTATTTAACGAACGCCTAGAGATCGAAATATGGGATTGGGGAAAGCCTTTTGACCTCAAGACAAAGCTGAAAGAAGAATTGCCAGAAAAAACTCTGTTTAGTTGGAACGACTTGGGCTTTACTCTTCACTAAAGCTGTTCTGTAATTGCCAGCTTTAAATTGACAAGAGAAAGGAACTTTTTTGTGATGATTACTGATATTACCCCCAAGATTCTGGTTGTGGATGATGACCCATCCATCCGCACTCTAGTTCATCGTTTTTTGAATCAGAAATATCAAGTAGATTCGGCAGCAGATGGCGAGACGGCTTTAGAATTGTTTGAGAAATTAAAGCCACTGCTAGTAGTTCTCGATTGGAATTTGCCGGATACTACAGGCTATCACCTGTGCCAGGAAATGCAGCGCCGTACTAATGTTTTTGTGATCATGCTAAGCAGCCGCACAGACGAAGCTGATAAACTTAAAGTCCTGTCCGCCGGTGCTGATGACTATATCTGCAAACCCTTTGGTCTGGCGGATTTGGCAATTCGTATAGAAGTTGTGTTGAGACGCATGAGGGCTGTGACTCCATCACGTATTGTATTCGATCAATTCGCGATCGATTCAGCACGTCGGGAAGCAACACTCAACGATCGCATTATCAAGTTAACAACCTTGGAATTTAATATTTTGTATTTTTTGGCAAGTCATTCCGGTCAATCTTGGAGTCGCCAACAGCTAATCGAAAAAATCTGGGGGTGGAACTGCAACGACACAGGAGAAGAGAACGTTGTTAGCGTGCATATCGGTCAGATTCGCAAGAAAATGATTCAAGTTGATGCTACGGGGTCGCAGTTTATTAAAACTATTCGGGGTTACGGTTACAGGTTCGAGCCGCCCTCGTGCACTACAATGGCAATTTCCTAAGCTCATCCACATTAACCACTTGATTTTCTCAAAAACCTAGCCTCTAGATATGGGTTCCCAGGCACAGCCTGGGAACCAGCTAAGATATCCTAGTTTTTAGCCGCCCCAAACCTTCTTCAAAACATCTTGAGGAGAGATGTCTGCCATTTTGCCAGTAGGAGATTTAATGCCCAAAAATCGATCGCTCTTTGGCAACAATTTCGCCGGTTCAGTTGGGCCAAACAAAGCTATTGTATAAGTTTGAACCGCCACAGCTAAGTGCATCGGCGCACTGTCAGTACATATCATCAAATTAGCAGCAGCAATTGTCGCCGCCAACTTGCCGACATCATCCGGCGAGATAACTTTTACATTCGGACATAACTCGACTAACTTTGTCACGAAGTCTGCATCTTCGGGGCCTTTCACAACAACAACAGGCAAATTCGGCTGCCGTTGCTGACAGTCTTCGATGATTTGCTTCCACTTGTCTGTAGGGTAAATTTTGTCAATACCTTTAGACACAGCTAATTGACTGGAACCGCCGTGAATTAGAATGTATCCGCTTTCTTTTACGCCCAACCGCTGCTGTTCGGCTTCCGCCCACTGAATGTCCTGTTTTGGTACATTAATTGCGATCGCCGGACAAGGATTTGTAATGTTAAATCCTTGCAGCAAATCGTGGTACATTGAAGCCGCGTACTGTTCAGTTTTCAGCGGTACCGCAGCCGTGAGAAATCGAGCACCGTTGGTTCCCGAATAGCCAACTCTCTGCGGAATGCCGGTCAGCCACAGCAAAAGTCCTACAGTCCACCGCTGGCCGAGGGAAATAACTGCTTCGTATTCGCGATCGCGAATTACGCCCAGTAAATTGCCCAAATCTGCCATAGCGTTGCGGTCTTTGAAATTGTACGTCAAAACTTCTTTGACGGATTTGCAGACTCGGTAAGCACCCTTTGCCCTCGGTTCCACGATGACATCAATTTGCGCGTCGGGATAAGACTGCTTGAGGTCATCAAGAGTGGGGAAAAATAAAATTTGGTCGCCAATCCCGCCAGGGACAAGTGCTAGTATTCGCATCATAAACGATCGGGCTATTATTGATCGAGGTAGCTCTCAGAGATCGGCTCTCAACTATCAGCTTATAGTATTTCTAGACCTTAAAAGCTAGTGGCTGATAGCTAAACAACTGACTCAAAAGTACAGGACGCTCTTATTATATATATCTAGTTGGGTTAAAAACGGTTAGTAAATGCACTTATTAATTCCTGCAGCAGGTTCGGGGCGACGGATGGGGAGTCAGCGCAACAAACTGCTGCTGACTTTGCTGGGAAAACCTTTGCTGAGTTGGACTTTGGCTGCTGCTGAAGCTTCGCAGCACATTAGCTGGATTGGCATCATGGGCCAGCCAGACGATTTTCCTGATTTTAAAGCAATTGTGAGCGATTTATCTTTGGTTAAGCCCGTGGAACTGATTAAAGGAGGCGCCACCAGGCAAGAGTCAGTTTACAACGGTTTGCAGGCTTTGCCTCCGTCGGGCGATCGAGTCTTGATTCACGACGGCGCGAGGTGTTTGGCAACTGCTGAATTGTTCGATCGATCTTCCCAAGCTCTCTTAAGCTGTCCCGGCTTGATTGTCGCCGTCCCGGTCAAGGATACGATTAAGGTCGTAGACGAGTCTAGAATCGTGCGAGACACACCAGACAGAAGCAATTTATGGGCAGCCCAGACTCCCCAAGGATTTGAAGTGAAATTGTTAAAGCAGTGTCACGAACAAGGGCGACAAAAAGGTTGGGAAGTGACAGACGATGCGGCTTTGTTTGAAAAATGCGGTTTACCAGTGCAAATTGTGGAGGGAGAAGAGACGAATTTGAAAGTCACAACACCGGTTGATTTGGCCCTCGCTGAATTTATTTTACGGCAGAGAACAGATAAGAGCAAATAGAATTTGTTGACTATTTTTAAGAACGGGCAAGATGCCCGTTCCACAATCAATAATTTTATTAATTGTGGAACAGGCATCTTGCCTGTTCCTTTGCACGGGCAAGATGCCCGTTCCACAATCAATAATTTGTTAATTGTGGAACAGGCAAGATGCCTGTTCCTTATGTTATCTTAGAAATATCATAGCTGGAAGTAAACATATGATTTCTGTTGCGCCGATCGCACCACCGTTACTCATAGGCGAAAAGCGAGTAGTGTTGAGAAATATTACTTGGGATGGTTATCAACAACTGCTCAAGATTTTGGGCAATAAACGAGCGGCTACATTGACATTCGATCGAGGGACTTTAGAAATTACCAGGCCTTTAGAAGAACACGAATTTTCTGCACGCTTAATCGAAAAAATGATTTGGATTTTGGTTGTAGAGCTAGGTTTGAAGATTAAAACAATGGGTTCGACAACCCTCGATCGATCGGACTTAGAGCGCGGTGCAGAGCCAGATAATGCCTATTACATCCAAAATCAACCCCTCGTAGCCGGTCGTACAGTAGATTTAGCCACAGATCCGCCACCCGATTTAGTAGTAGAAATAGATATTACCCATACCGATATTAACAAGCCTGCTCTCTATGCCAGTATGGGAGTACCGGAATTTTGGCGTTACAATGGTAGAGAATGGCGAATTTATAAGCTGGAGAACGATGAGTATTTGGAAGTATCGGTCAGCCCCACTTTTGCGATACTTCCCAAGTCCAAGCTCTACGAATTTTTGGCAGCAGCGCAGCTAGATGAGGTAGAAGCAGAGGTGAATTTACGCAACTGGGTGAGAGAGATGGCGAAATCTAACTAGCGAATTGGGCATTGGCGGTCGCCAGATTACGAGCTTCATCACACCGTATGTTCGAGAGAGAGTTTTCCTGTTTCGTTAGTAAGGGCTTGCTGTTGGTCGGACAATAATTTCGCTAACATCAACATCGTCAGGTTGTTCGATCGCAAATACAATCGATCGCGCGATGGCAGCAGCAGGAATAGCTATTCTGCGGAATTCTTGCATTCCCGATCTTGCAGTTTCATCAGTGATGCTCTCGGCTAACTCAGACTCGGTTACTCCCGGAGAAATCACCGTCACCCGAATGTCGCCCCCAACTTCTTGTCTCAATCCTTCTGAGATGGCTCTAACGGCAAATTTAGTCGCACAGTAAACAGCAGCAGTTGGAGAAACCGCGTGTCCGCCAATGGAAGAAAGATTAATAATCTGACCTGATTTTTGTGCCTTCATGACGGGAAGTACGGCGGCAATACCGTATAAAACACCTTTGATATTGACATCAATCATGCGATCCCATTCCTCAACTTTCAGTTGTTCGAGTGCGGATAGGGGCATGATGCCAGCATTGTTAATCAGGACATCTACGCGATCGAACTTACTTTGGGCAAATTGAACGATATCCTCCATTTGACTGCGTTGCGTCACATCTAGAGCCTGGTATTCGGCGATTCCACCCTCCGCGCGAATGTCCTTGGCGATCGCTTCTAGGCGATCGGTGCGACGTGCGCCTAAAACAACTTTTGCGCCCTTTTTAGCAAGCAACTTAGCACTGGCTTCACCGATTCCACTACTGGCTCCAGTGATAATGATCACTTTCCCATTTAAGTTAGACATTGAAATCTTCTATTCTTGTGATGTTACTGAAAATTTGAGATTATTTTGTTGAAACAGCTCTTCGAGAGTTCCCGTCGCAATCAAGGCGCGAGGGCATCCCATAGTTTGTTCTTAACAAACTGTTCAAACGTTGTTGGTGTAACTGCTTCAGGGGTTCTGGCTGTCGCATAAACTCCGTCAGGATCGCCCAGGGCAATAAACAAATTCCCTAACTCTGTTTGTACATCAGGTGTTGCGCCAAACGAAGCTAGTTGCTGTTGGATCGATTCAATAGTCACCTGAACATATTCGATCGGGCGATGTAACACTTGTGAAAGAATAACAGTTGTTTCCAAGAGCGTTAAATTTTCTGGCCCCATCAAATTACGAGTCCACTTACCTGCCCAACAATCATCGAGTAGATATTTCGCGGCCTCATCGCCGATATCATCCGTACTAATCCAAGGAATATCGTGGTCACTAGCATAGGGGAAGCTTACGCTATGGTCTTGCTGAATCAACTTGACTTGATCCAGGAAATTCTCCATAAAATAGCCGGGACGCAGATGCAGCAAATTTGCTGTGGTTTGGTTGAAAATCGATTCAACCTCACCAACGAATGAGACAGTACCTAAATTTGGTTTTGCACCTGCACCAACGCTAGAAATATTGACCACTCGCTTGATGCCGTTTTCGCGCACTGCTGTGGCTCCCGCCATTGCCGTCTGGATGTACCAGTTGGATAAGCTTGGCGTGTCGAGTTTCGGTGGAGTCAGCCAAAACAAAGCATCTGCATTTTGCGTTGCTTCGATCGATCCTTGAGGATCGTCACTGCTAATTTGCTTCACTGTCGCACCTCGCTCAACTAGATCCGCTAACTTCTCTGGATGTCTTGCCAACAGAACGGTTTCGGCTCCAGCTTGTATCACTTTCTCAGCGGTGCGCCGTCCAATATTGCCTGATGCGGCTGCAATGACAATTTTCATAGCTCTCCTCTTTTAAATGTATTAGCCCCGGCTGAAAAATTGGCGCAAATTTTGGGTGTCGCCCATTGCATCAATAACGGGGACAGGGTTCCAGTATTCACGGTAGTGAACGATCTTTCCATCCTTGGTTTCTAATCGCATCACATAATCTTGTTGATAGTGGCGGCCTGTGGCCACGATCTCGGCTTCCCCATGAACCTCGGCAAATAGAACATTAGGGTTTGACGTTTGATATTCGCAAACATTCGTGAATATTAAATCTTGCATCTGTGCCACCATCTTTTTCATGTGGTTGTAGATGGCAGATTTGCCTTCAATTCGTTCAGGCGCATTCAGAGCAGCAGCATACGGAAATTCAACAACTGCATCTTCAGCAAATAAATTTATCCAAGCTTCGGTATCCTTGCCAATCAATGCGAGATGGTCAGTCAAAAGCTGTGTAGTCATATCTTCCTCTTCTATTTCACCTTAAAATTGGATGGCTCTCACTCGAAATCTCCTATTTCTGTCCCTTCTGTTGAGGTTAGTTGGAATTAAACAAACTGACCGCCAGAGACTTCGATTCTCTGTGCATTCACCCATCTGTTTTCTTCGGATAGCAAAGAGGCGATCGCACCGCCGATATCATTAGGCAGACCGACGCGACCCAAGGCAGTTTGCGAAGCGATAAAGCTGTTAATCTCAGGATTGTCACGCACCGCACCGCCATTAAAATCCGTTTCAATTGCGCCTGGGGCTACCACATTCACAGCAATCTGTCTGTGTCCTAATTCCTTAGCCATATATCGGGTCAAAACTTCGATCGCTCCTTTCATGCTTGCATAAGCTGCATAGCCAGGTAGAGCAAAACGGGCAAGCCCAGACGAAATATTGACTATCCGTCCTCCATCATTGATCAAAGGCAGAAGTTTCTGCGTGAGGAAGAAAACGCCTTTTACATGAATATTCATCAAGCGATCGAAATCATCTTCGGTGGTATCAGCAAAAGACGCATGAACCCCAATACCAGCATTATTTACGAGGAAATCAAAATGCTCTGTCTGCCATTTATCTTCAAGTGACTGCTTGACTTGTTCCACAAAACCGTCAAAGGTTTTCGTGTTTGAAGTATCCAGTTGCAGTGCAACCGCTTGAGCTCCGATATCGGCGATCGCAGATACGACATTTTGGGCATCCTCCTCGCTGTTGCGATATGTCACGATGACATCAACTCCTTTTCTGGCAAGAGTCAAAGCGGTATTTTTGCCAAGTCCTCGGCTCGCCCCTGTTACCAATGCGATTTTTGTCTGATCTTTGGTCATTGCCTTATCCTTTTAGTGTTTCATTCAGATGTGTTCATCGTATGAGTAAAAGCAAGAATTTTGAATACACAGACCTCGCAATTTATTGCCTAATCCTCCAAAACCCTATTTTAGGAATGGCTCAAGATGCTCTATGATGAGCAAAAGGAAATGGTTAAATCAATCAAAAAACTAGCAGGGCGATTGAAATGCTCAACCAAGTAATAAACCAAGATGCGTTAGCGAAGCCCTCGAAGAGGATCGCTAATCAATGTAAAGAATTGGCGGCATTAGTAACTCGGCACACTGAAGGCAAGGGGAACGGTTTTCATAAAACAGCTATAGATAAGCTGGAATTTACGCGAGAATCTTCAGTTGCCGCCGCACTGCACGGTGTCTATCAACCTATTCTCGGCATCATCGTTCAGGGCAAAAAAGAAGCGTTGCTGGGTGAGGAAACCTATCGTTATGGCGAGGCTCAATATCTTGTGATATCGGTTGATTTGCCTCTGAGCGGATTTGTTGTAGAGGCCACTCCCGACAAGCCGTATTTAGGATTCAAGCTGAATTTAGACCCTCGCCAACTCTGCGATATTATCACTGCCCAAACCAGTCCAAGTGCGAATAAGAAAGAAAACTCTGTCAGAGGTTTGTTTGTCAGCACCGCCGATGCACCGTTACTCGACTGCGCCCTCAGACTGACACGACTTTTGGATACGCCGCAGCATATCCCGATGCTGGCACCGATGATTATCCGCGAAATCTATTATCGTCTTTTAATGGGTGAACAAGGCGAAGCTGTCCGCCAAATAGCAACATCGGGGAGCAATATGCAGCGGATTGCCGAGGTGCTTGAACAGATTAAGACTGATTTTGCACAACCGATGCGGGTTGAGGATTTGGCAGGTAAAGCGAGTATGTCTGCTTCATCTTTCCATCACCATTTCAAAGCAGTGACATCAATGAGTCCGCTTCAATATCAAAAGCAATTAAGACTATTGGAAGCGCGTCGCCTGATGCTTGCCGAAAACTCCGATGCTTCCAATGCAGCCTATCAGGTGGGTTATGAAAGTCCCTCACAGTTTAGCCGCGAATATTCTCGGATGTTCGGTGCGCCACCGATTAAAGATATTGAGCGTTTACGCATGGGTTGAGCATAGATATTTAACCGATTTATCTATCTTTTAATAGTGACTTTTGAGCGCCCTCAAGCCAGTTGCTCCTTGAATATTCAGGCATTCATAGAGTCGATCGACCATCAACTTCCACGGCATCATTCTCTTTCCGACTACCAAGCACAAATTCTCCAACAGATGTCTCAGCGTAATAATTGCATCCTACTGCTTGAGCAAATAGCTCGGAGTCACCACTCCCAATCCCGCAAGGAGCAAGATTCATAGCTGTTGCTACTAAATACATAGTTTGGTATAAAGCACCAACGTGTTTCAGCATGAGTGCGTAGGCTATAGATTCATACTTCCAAGCTAAACGTTGGAAACGAGCGGTAATCACAATTAGGACTTGAGGTTTGCCTTGTCCCATTGCCATACCAGCATCCTTCAGTAAAGCTTCCACAGCTTCGGTTTCGCCGGAAATACAAGACAATTCATGAGCTTGTGGCTGATAGTAATACAAACCAGGCCAAATATCTTGGCAGCGATCGACAACAGGATAAAGTTCGAGTTCATATATAGCTCCACCACTAGGATAAGGACGACTGAGAAGTTCGCCCTGGTCGGTTTGGATCTGGTTTTTGATTCGGGCGCAACGATAGAGAAATTCTCCTAACTGTTGAGCAGTTATTGGCAATTCTCCATATTCTCGAATCGAGATTCTACTTTCCAAAATCTGAGTGAAAGAAATATCTGAAGTTATGAGATTATCTAAATTTGGTTGATCTAGTTTTATGGTTTTCTCGGCTGTCCGAGGATGCAGGGCTGGCAGAGGATCGATCTGACCTAAAAAACGGTAAGTTCCACCAACCGGATTAGAATGTCTGCCGCTACGACTGCGAGCATGAAACAGTAAGTCGTGGAATTCCCATTGAGCTAGGGTGACATCGGCTTGTTCTGAAATAGTGCCATATTCAGACACTTCACACAGCATTTGCGTACTCAAAAGTAAACTAATAAATTCCTGAATTGTATTGAGATTAATTGCCTTAATTTCTGTTTCTATTTCACTGCACTTACAAGGATGAGCTAGTAAACCGATGATAGCCATTGCTTGCCAATTTAATAGATGAACCGCCATTTTTGACAAGGGTGACTCTAAGAGTATATGTCCTTTAAGTTGATGAATATAGGCAAAATTTGACAGTATATACTGGCGATCTAAAACAGCCATCCGTGGAATAAACTGACAATCTCTAGTCATTGGTTTAGCTGTAGCGATGCAACATTCTTCTGTAGCAACAGAATGACACAGCCAACCAAAATGAGTAAATCTTTGCAGGTACTGATAAAAGTTGAGAACTATAAAGTCTCCCCGGTCTTGTTGTAACCAGTTGTTGATTGTCTCCAAGGTTGCACCATTATCTGCCAGTGCAAACAATGCTTTTTTAGCCCTGGTTGTACTGCTTTAAAGGTTAACTTGTGATGTGGAGATGCCAGAACAATTTGTTCATCTTCATTTTGAAGAACAGAGACATCACTGTTAAATGTGAGGATAATTCCAGATAAGGGGTAGTGCATCGCGCTGATGTGGTGAAACAGTTGATAATTGACAGTAGACAGTTGACAGTAGAGACGAACTGCTGTGAACGTCTGTACATAGGACTTGCGATTTAAACCTCGCCGTAAAAATAATCCGCCTAAAAGCCGGGGATGCCAGACCCTTTTTACTTGGTAAGGTGAATTGTTGCGATTGCTGGCTAGTCATTCCTGAAAATACTGCTATGAGGGCGGCGTTAGCGATCGCTCCGTCGAGATGGCATGATTAAGTAGTTAAGCAAAATTAATTACATAATTATCTCCAAATTCTTTAAAAATTTTTTCTACAGATGAAACAAGAGATTGCCAGCTAGAGTAGGCATCTATTTCGAGCCATTGATATTTTATAAACCGCCACAAAATCTCAATTAAATTCAATTCAGGTGAATAAGTCGGCAATTCAAATATAGTTAAACCGCGTTTTTTCCATTCTTCAATTTTCTCGAAAATGGCATGAAGAGTATGAATAGAAGCTTGATCTACTACAATAACTGTTGGCCGCTCCACCACAGCAAAGAAAGTATCTATGCAGGCTATGATTACATCATAATTAATAGTCTGCTCTGAAACATAAGCATGAAGAGTGTTTTGCCGATTCATGATTCCCAAGACATTTAAACGCTTAGTTCTACGACTATCAATTGACAAATATTCACCAATATCTTGCCATCCATAAGGGACACAAGGAATGCCACAAAATCCGGATTCATCCAAATAGTATAAATCAATTTTTCCCTCATCTTCTAATTGTTTTAATTCTGACAATTTTTCTTTTTTTCCCTTGTATTCTATGGGGTCTGGCTTGCCGCCAACACCTCGACGCATCCTATGCTAACTCATATTTTTTTTTAATTATTCTCTTAATTGTTTCCGTACTTGTATTAATACACCATTCTTCTTTAATTTTTTGTACTACTTGCTTTAATTGTTTTGGTAGTAATTTTACCCAGTCCTTAATTTGATCTGAGTGTGCGGAATTAAATGTTTCTTTTCTGCCTCTACCTGGTTTATTATATAATCCAAGCATTCCCTCATTTTCCCATCAATTCAACCAGTTATACATGGTCTTATAACTAACTTTAAAGATCTTCATCAAATTTTCCTTTTTGATATTTTGTGAAACCAAAATTAAAAATTGTGCTCTTTGACGCACTTGATGATGTCTGCTTTCGCGATAAATTCGGTTTAGCAATTTCAAGGAAAGTGGATTGATATCTCGAAGTAAAAACATATAAAATTTCTTTGAATACAACTTGATATTTTCAGTATATCATATTAGTTGATTTGTGTAATTAATTTTGTTGAGCTACTTATAATTAGCGATCTTTCTGTTCCAAACCTGTTTTGCCACATTGGAGGCGAACTTCAGATTAAACATGGCAGTGGGAGTCTTAACCATGTGGCGAATTTCCATTAAGCTTCGGTAACTCTCAGGACTGCTCTTCAATAACGCTTCAACTTCCTGCCAATATTGCTTGGAAAGCCGATCGATCCAATTGAGCTTTTTACCTGTCGTTGTTGCATCCACGGGTGACAACCAAACTCGATCGCGATTTGTCGCCATCATCCAAGCAGCTTGTAAACTTTGGGCAAGTTGCTGTTGAAAGCGATCGCTCAATCCTGTTAAATCGGTTCGAGAGCGAAATTGCCGATCGAGACACCGATCCAACTCTATAGCACCGATAGCAGCAGTAGTCATGCCCTGACCATAAAAAGGATTCAAGGCAAAGACGGCATCTCCCATGACTGCAAACCCCTCTGGTAGTTTCAACTTTTCGTAGTGGCGCAACCGATTTTCTGTGTTGCGGAAGCTGTAGATGGGAGAAACAGGCTTGGCATCTTTGACGGCTTTGTAGAGGGCAAGATTGGATAACGATCGAGCAAATTCTAGAAAACCCTCTTCATCCGTCGGCGGATAATCTCGATTAAAACCATAAAGACTCAGCACCCAGCGGTTCCCTTCCATCGCCGCCAGTACGCCGCTACGCGATTCACGGGGGGATTTGGACATCACCAGCAGCGTTTTCCAATCTGCATCCAAATGCTGAGGGCGATCGTACCAGCGAGTTGTATAGCCTAAAAAGGCGTTAACTTTGGTTTCAGCAGGAGTCGGATAGCTTAATTCCTCCAACCACTTGGGCGCATGAGATTGTCGTCCGCTAGCATCGACAACTAAATCGGCAGTTAATTCTCCCAACTGCAAGGTATCGCGATCGAGTAATTGCACCCCCGTAATTCTAGACTTAGTTTCGTCAGTTAACAGTTTTTTTACCTGAGTAGCATCTAGAAATTGTAGGCGATCGCATTTGAGCAAACGACTACGAATTGACCACTCTAAAAGACTGCGACTGCAACTAGGAACAATTAAATCTGAAGCACAACGAGGAAAAGCATCCCCTTGGATCAGAGTTAAAGTGTCTGAAATTTGATCGGTCAAAATTGCACCAGCACCCACTAATTCTGCTTCCAATCCAGGAAAAAGCTGCTCTAGGATGTTATTACCTCGTTTCAGCAGTCCATGAGAATGTACTGTTTGAGGCACTCCCGATCGCGCCCCAAGCTTTTCTGGCAAGGAATCACGCTCAACTACAGTGACAAATGCAAAATGGTTGAGCAACACTCTGGCTGCCAGCAATCCCGCAATGCCACTGCCAATCACTAAACCATGACTGCCGTTGCTAACAGCTTGTTGTCGTTTTTCAAACTTAGACATAATTTCTAAATTCCTCGTTTTAGTTAATTCTCCCGATCGGTCTACAATATTTTAAAAAAAGTCTTTTCCAAACGTTTATCCCATTCATGCTGGTTCTTGAGACCATTTTTTACCAAGCTGGAGTTAGCAATAAAACTAATCAAATACTGATTAATTACTGACAAAGGAAATAGCAATGGTCTGAGTACATCAAAAAACAACACAACCCGAATCCAATCTGTATCGTTCCAAACTTCATGCTGATAACAATCATCAAATATTAAAGCCTTGCCTTCTTGCCAAAATGCCACATCGTTACCAACGCGCATTCTACATTTGAAAAAAGGTTGAGGAATAATTAGTCCTAAATGACAACGAATCACGCCTTTGTAATATCCACGATGCTTTGGGATGTGTTTGTGAGGCGAGAGAATTGAAAAAAAAGCTGTTGTAATTCCGGGAATTTGTTCAATTATGTTGGTAGTTTCAGGACATCTGGTACAATTTTGTTCAGCTTTGAAACCATAGCCATATAAAAAATATGTTTTCCAGCGATCGTCCTGAGTAATTGCATATTGTTCGGGAGATATATCTTAAAAATTTGGTAACTCCTCCCTATGTTTCAGAATTTCATCGAGTTCTTGTCTAATTCTTGACCAGTTAGCTTCTAAGGTTTCTACCCAGTCAAATTCCTGATTAGTAAAAATATTGGGATTTCCCACCAAAGAAAAACGAGCAATTAATTTTTCAAAAGATGCACATGTTGTCATCACAATTAAGAAGTTAAACTTTTTAATCATCTGGCTAAAAGCTTGATAAATCTTCCGCATATTAATTCTCCTTTTCTTGATAAAGCTTAAAAAAGCCGGGTTAAAAAAACATGGGAATTGGGTTAAGCTGCTCTTCTGTCAGTGGCACTGATAGCCAGCCCATTTGCACCGGAACATCATAGAGTCGCCCCGCCGCAAACCGATCCCAGAAATGCCGCAATCCAGGAACAATCACCTTGACAACGCTCAATCCTATATCTGGACGAGTTTGGTCGAGAACTAGGGTTTCTAAACCACGACTAGCAGCAATTTCCACACAGGCAATCACATCTTGTTTTAGATCCCTGCTGTCATATTTTGGGTAATCAGCATAGACTTTCGGCTTCACACTGCGATCGGGAACGAGATAAGGCTGATTTGCTAATGTGGCTTCTTTATACCAGTATTCCGAATCTGGGTTATCAAACTCTTTTTCGGTGTGATGCTGCGACAAAACTGCCATGAATTGATTTAGCTCAGTAACTGCTCGGAGGATCGCAATTTTAGGGTCAAAATGAGTCCCAAAACCAAGTGCGATCGATTCTGAAGTTTGGTTGTCGCGTCGAACTATGGCAGCAAAAGACGGAATATTGAAATCGCTAGTAATATCGAGAACCCAAAGTTGATAATTCTGACTTTGGTAATAATCTCGCAAGGCTTGCAGATAGGGTTCATCAAAACTATCTAAATCCACAGCAGGGTGCTGGATGCGGTTGTACCACCACAGGGCTACACAATCTCTTTCCACCAATTCCATGAATCCTTGGAGAATTGCTTCCTCTAAACTATTGCCTGCTGCGTTGCCATTAGAATCTCCGATACAAAAACGATGACCATCTACAAGTGGATAACGGTAGTAACAGTAAGCAGTGGGCAAATATTTGAATTGTTGCTCAGTTAGCGACCACATAGGTGTCCAATCTATTTCTTTGTCTCGATCGAATACTTCAGGAACCCAAGCAAAATCTCCATGCTGAACGTTCCATTTTTCCCGTTTTTGGTATTGGGAATCGCTATACAGAGCAAAGTCGTTAGGATGAATTGCGATAGATTCTAGTTGAGCATAAGTTCCTTTAATCTGAGATCTTGCACCATTCTCAATTAGCCCTTGCATTGTGTACCCAAATGTGAAATAAAGGGCGTATAAACAATGTG